>NZ_JBFBGS010000040.1:0-88268 GCF_040684795.1 Kitasatospora sp. NPDC089797
ACACGGCGTCCAGGCCGATGAAGGAGAAGAAGATGCTGGAGGCGGCCACCTGCACCCGTGGGGAGGGCGCGGTGCCGGGTCCGGTCCGGTGTCCGCGGTTACGCGACGCCGTCCTGCCACCACCAGAAGCCGGAGCCGTAGTTGGTGTGCTCGATCCGGCTGTCCACGTGCTGCCAGGAGACGGTGTGGGTCTCCAGGCCGGAGAACCCGCAGGTCTCGGCGATCCGGTAGACGTCGAGCGTCGACAGGCCGGAGACCGCGGTGTCGGCGGCCACCCCGTAGGTGTGCATGGAGTTGCCCGCACCGCCCACCGAGGCGTTGTACGAGGTGCTGCGGAAGCCGGAGTTGATGGTGACCGCGCGGTCGCCGGCCTTCTTGCGCAGCGCCTCCAGCTTGTACATGGTGCGGCGGACGTTCTCCTTGACCTCGTCCGCGCCCACGTTGCCGCCGCCGAAGCCCGAGCCGTCGTGGCTGGTGAACTCCGACCAGTTGAAGTGGGCGGTGGAACCGTCGGACTTCTCCAGCGCGTTGAGCGCGCCGAAGGTCTGCGGACCGGCCACGCCGTCCGCGCTCAGCCCGTAGGCGGCCTGGAAGCGGCGCACCGCGGCGGCGGTGCCCGGCCCGAAGGAGCCGTCCACGGCCACGCAGGTCTGCGAGGCGGAGTCCGCCGCCCAGCCGGCGACGCGGATCTGGAGCTCGGCCACGGCCGAACCGGAGGACCCCTGGCCGAGGTTGCCGGACCAGCCGTAGGCGGCCGCGGGGCGGGCGAGGCCGAGGTCGGCGACGGCGGCGAGGCCGGCCGCGGCCAGCGCGCCGGTGCCGTAGCGCAGCAGCGCGCGGCGGTCGAGGGAAGAGCTGCTCACGACGTGCTCCTTCGATGGTTCGCGGCGGGGAGGTGGCCGGACGGGGCCGGCGGCCCGTCGGGGCCCCTGGTGCGGGGCCCGTCGGGGCCGTTCCGGCGCCCGGGTCCGGTCAGTACCAGTTGTGGGCCTGCCAGAAGCTCCAGGCCGAGCACGGGTCGCCGTAGCGGCCCTTGATGTAGTCCAGGCCCCACTGGAGCTGGGTGGCCGGGTTGGTCTGCCAGTCGGAGCCGGCGCTCGCCATCTTGTCGCCCGGCAGGGACTGCGGGATGCCGTACGCCCCGGACGAGGGGTTGGTCGCGTAGACCTTCCAGCCGCTCTCGTGGTTGTAGATCTGGTCCAGGCAGCCGAACTGGCCGCTGACGCTCCAGCCGTGGCCGGGGAACTTCCACTGGGCGGTGATCTGCACGGTCCGGGCGACGCCCATCGCGTTCATGGTGGCCGGGCCGGCGATGCCGTCCGCGCTCAGGTTGTGGTTGCGCTGCCAGTCGCTGACCGAGCCGGTGGTGCCGGAGCCGTAGGCGCCGTCCGCGCCCGCGCCGGCCGCCCGCTGGACCTCGGCGACCTTGTTGTGCAGGGCGAGTTCGGTGCGGGCGCCGTACACACCGTCCTCGTCGAGGCCGTTGTCGTGCTGGAAGCTGCGGACGGCCGCGGTGGTCTGCGGGCCGTAGGCGCCGTCGACGCCGCTGCTCGCCAGGTAGCCGATGCCCACCAGGTTGCGCTGGACCCAGGTCGTGCTGTCGACGGCCTGCGCCTGGGCCGGCAGCAGGGCCAGCGCGACGAAGGCGAGCACGGCCGCGGCGAGTCCGCGCAGGGCCGAGGTTTTCTTCACGGTCATCCCATCCCCTCAGGTGCCTGTCGGATGATCAGGCGGTGCCGCCCACTCTCGGGGGCGGTCGGCCGTCCCGCAGGGGGTTCGGCAGCAGCGGGGACGTCCCCGGGACGCGGTGGGACGGCCGCCGGGCGGTCGGCGGAGGGCGGTGCGCGACGGCCGGTGACCGGCCCGCCCGGGCGGGGCGGGCCGGTCACCGGCGGGGAGGTTCGGGCGGCTCAGGCGAGGAGGCGGCTCAGGCCAGCAGTCGGCTCCAGGTCCGGGCGTCCACCACGCCGTCGGCGGGCAGCCCCGCCGAGGTCTGGAAGCCCGTCACCCCGGCCTGGGTGCCGGGCCCGAACGCGCCGTCCACGCTCACCTGGATGCCGTGTGCCACCAGCTGGCTCTGCACGCCCTGCACCGCGCTGCCGGCGGCGCCGAGGGCCAGCGGCGCCACGGCCTGGCTCCAGGTCTGGTTGCCGGCCACGCCGTCGGCCGAGGCGTGGGTGGTGTTCTGGAAGGCCGTGACGGCGGCCTGGGTGGCGGGCCCGTACGAGCCGTCCACGGTCAGCGTCTGGCCGCGCTGGACCAGCAGGTACTGCAGCGTCCGTACGTTCTCGCCCGAGGCGCCGCTGCTGAGCACCGGCCAGACCGGCCCGGTCGGGTCGCCGCCGATCCGGGCCGCGACGTCCCGGCGGATCTGCGGGATCAGCGCGTAGAGCCGGTCGCCGGGGCACTCGGTGCTGTTGAAGTCCCGGTGGCCGTAGACCTGGTAGGCGCGCAGCCCGTACTGCCGGCAGATGTAGGTGATCAGGTCGACCAGCGCCGCGTACTGCTGGCTGCGCGGGTCGACGGTGGTGTACGTGCCCTCGTTCTCGATGCCGATGGCCACCGTGTTCTGCGCGGTGCAGTGGGCCGACTCGATGTGCTGGGTCCCGCCGCGCAGGGTGGCCAGGCTGCTGTGCCGGCCCTCCGTGATGTAGGCGCCGCGGCTGATGGTGAAGTGCTGGCCGGTGTCGATCCAGTGCTCGCTGTCCATCTGGTAGCTCTGGATCGACCGGGCCAGCGCGAACGCGGCGGCCTGCGAGTAGTCCGTCACGTTGGGCGTCGCGGTGTGGTGCACGATCACCTTGTCCGGCGCGCCCGCCAGGACGTTGAGCGGGCTGCTCGCGGGCCGGGCGCCCCAGACGGAGGTGTCGGCGATCACCGGGCCGGTGGCCGCGCGGGCCGCCCCGGCGGACAGCGCGGGGCCGAGCAGCGCGCCGGTGCCGACGGCGAGGGCGCCGGTCAGGAAGGTGCGACGGCCGGGGCCGACGGGCGCGGAGGCGGGGGCGGATGCCGGGTCGACGGGGTTCATACGGGGTCACCTGGTCCTTCGGGGCCGGGAGGAGACGGACGGACCCCTGGCCCGGGCCCGCCGGCGGCGCGGCGGCAGGGGCGGCGGGGTGCTCCTCGGACGGGACGGCGGGCCCGCGCTGCGGCGGGCCGGACGGCTGCCACGCTAGGAGCGCCGCGCCCCGGTCCACCACGCTTCGCCGTCCCCGCCGTGTCCCCGGCACCGTCCCGGGACGGCGGCGGCGCCGGCGGCCCCGGCCGACCGACCGGGCGGGGCCGGACGGACTCAGGCCCCGGCCGGCTCAGGCCCGGCGCACCCGGACGCCGCACTCGGCGATGGCCTGCTCCTGGGCGTCCGGCAGCCCCGCGTCCGTCACCAGGTCGTGGACGTCGGTGAGCGGGCAGATCGAGGCGAAGGTGACCCGGCCGACCTTCGTCCGGTCGGCGAGCACGACGGTGTGGGCGCCGCTGCGCAGGAAGGCCCGGTCGGTCTGCGCCTCCATCTCGTCGTGGGTGGTGCAGCCCTGCTGCACGGTCAGACCGTCCACTCCGATGAAGGCGAGGTCCAGGTGGTACTGCTCCAGCATCCGCTCGGCGGCCGGACCGACCAGTTCGTAGCTGGCCGAGCGGGCGAGGCCGCCGATCACCACCAGCCGGACCTCGGGGCGGACGATCAGCTCGGCGGCGATGTTGACCGCGTTGGTGACCACGGTGAGGTTGCCGCGCTCGGCCAGCACCCGGGCCAGCTCGGTGGTGGTGGTGCCGCCGGTGAGGCCCACCACGGCGCCGTCCGGCACCAGTTCGGCGGCGGCCCGGGCGATCCGGCGCTTCTCCTCCTGCTGCTGGTCGCCGCGGTGCCGCAGCGGGATCTCCAGGTTGATCGCGCCGGTCACCGCGCCGCCGCGGGTGCGCTGGAGCAGCCCCTGGTCCTGCAGTTCCTGGAGGTCCCGGCGCACGGTCGCGTCCGACACCCCGAGCAGGTCGGAGAGCGTCCGCACATCGGCACTCCCGGCCTCGGCGATGTGCGACACGATCCTGGCGGCGCGATCAGCTTTGAGCATGGACGGAGTGTAGTTCAGCCCGGGTCGCGGACCGGTCGGCGCGCACCCGCCCTCGTCCGTGGCCCGTTTCGGTCGCCCGACGGCGAGGAACCCCTGCGCACACGTGATCGACTCTCCCTTCCTTCGCACAGGTTCGTCCAGGTTCGCGCACGATCGCGCGGGCCGCCGTTCCCGGCTGCGCCCAGGAGCCGGAGCCTCAGGAGCAGGCCGCCGCGCGGCGGCGGGTCACGGCCGGTCCAGCACGATCGAGCGGGTCAGGTGGCGCGGCCGGTCCGGGTCGAGCCCGCGCCGGACGGCGAGGCCGACGGCCAGGCGCTGGACCCGGACCAGTTCGGCCAGCGGGTCGAGCCGCGGCACGCTGACCGCCGCCCCGGTCTCCTCGGCCTGCCGGACCAGGCCGGCCGGCGGGGCGTCGAGGAACCAGACCAGGCCGTCCGGGCCGCTGACGCTGATCGGGCCGTGCCGGTACTCCATCGCCGGGTAGGCCTCGGTCCAGGAGGCGGCGGCCTCCCGGACCTTGAGCGCGGCCTCGTTCGCCACCCCGCAGCTCCAGCCCGTCCCGAGGAAGGTGAACTGCCGCGCCTCCAGCGCCCCTTCGGGCAGCGGTGCGGCCAGAGCCGCGCGGGCCTGCTCGGGCAGGTCGGCCGGCGCGGCGCCCAGGTGGGCGCGCAGCAGGGCGAGGGCGGTGGTGGCGAACCTGGTCTGCACGACGGACCTCTCGTCGGCGAAGTCCAGCGCCACCAGGTGGCGCGCGGCGACGCCGATCGGGGCGCCCGGGTCGGCGGTGAGGGCCACCGTCTCGGCCGGGGTCCGGGCGAGGGCGTCGAGCACCTCCGTCGTGGTGCCGGAGCGGGAGAGCGCCACGACCCGGTCGTAGCGGCGGGCGGCCGGGAACTCGGAGGCCGGGTAGGCGTCGGTCTCGCCGTGCCCGAGCGATTCGCGCAGGACCGCGTAGGCCTGGGCGATGTAGAGCGAGGTGCCGCAGCCGATCACGGCCGTCCGCTCGCCGGGCGCGGGCAGGTGCCGCGGGGTCAGTTCCAGGGCGCGCTGCCAGCATTCGGGCTGACTGGCGATCTCTTCGTCCACGTGGGCCATGAGGTCCTCCTGCGCAAGGCTGCACGAACATGCGTGACGCTGATCGATGTATAGCCCCGCGGTGGAGCACTGCGCAAGAGTGCGCAGAACCGATCAGCTTCGAGCAGCCCGCCGGCGGTCGACTGTCGCGAACTCGCAAAGCACTGGTGAAGATCATCACGCTATTCACTAGTCCGAGCTATTTCGGCCTTGCCGTGTATCCAGCGGTGGCTAAGCTCCCCGTACTGTGACTGAACGTCAGACAAACCGAACAGCCCAGGAAGCCGACGTCGTCATCCTCGGTGCCGGGCCGGCCGGGCTCACCCTCGGGAACCTCCTGCACACCGCCGGGATCGACTGCGTCGTCCTCGAACGCGCCGACCCGGAGCGCGTCCGGACCAGGGCCCGGGCCGGCTTCCTCGCCGCCAACACCGTGCGGGTCCTCGACCGCCACGGTCTGGCCGAGGGCCTGCACCGCCGTGGACAGCCGCACGGCACCTGCGAGTTCCGCACCGACCAGGGCACCTTCCGGCTCGACTACGGTGCCCTCGGCCGCCGCGAGCAGCACACCGTCTACCCCCAGCAGGACCTCGTCACCGACCTCCTGACCCACTACCTGGAGGCCGGCGGCCGGATCGCCTTCGGGACGGAGGCCCAGGCCGTGCAGGACGCCGCCGGCCCCTCCGCCGTCGTCGCCGTACGTGACGCCGAGGGCCGCCCCGCCCACTGGCGGGCCCGCTACGTGGCCGGCTGCGACGGCCGCCACGGCGCCGCCCGGCGCTCGCTCCCGCCCGGCACCCTCCGGCACCACCGCGACCACGGCGTCACCTGGCTCGGCCTGATCGCCGAGGCGCCCCCGAGCCTGGACGCGGTCGGCTACGCACTGCACCCCGACGGCTTCGCCGGCCACATGCCCCGCACCGCCGACCTCACCCGCTACTACCTCCAGTACGCGCCCGGCGCCCCCGCCGACGCCTGGTCCGAGCAGCGGATCTGGGCGGAGCTGGACCGGCGGATGCGCACCGCCGACCACGGACCGCTGCACCACGGCCGGATCCTCCAGCGCTCCGTCATCGACCTGCGCTCCGACGTGATCGAACCGCTGCGGCACGGCTCGCTGCTGCTCGCCGGGGACGCCGCGAGCCTGCCCGCGCCCGCCGCCGCGAAGGGCGCCAACCTCGCCGTCCTGGAGGCCGAACTCCTCGCCGAGGCCCTGGTCGACGAACTGGCCCACGGCGACTCCCGCGCGCTCGACCGCTATTCCGAGCGCTGCCTCCAGCACATATGGCGCGCCCAGGAGTTCGCGCACTGGATGATCCAGTTCCTGCACTCCCCGCTGCTCGCCCCGACCGCCCGGCCGGAAGACGAATCGTTCTTCCACGAAGCCATGCGGCGCTCCCGCATCGAATCCCTGCGCACCTCGCGCACCCACCAGGACTGGTTCGCCGAGAACTACGTCGGCCTCTGACCGCCCTGCCCGCCGGAACACGCCCTGCCCACCGGAACGAGGACTCCCTCCCCATGACCGCGACACCCCTCGACGACACCGCCCGCCTGCGCGCGACGGCCGACTTCGTCAGGGAGCACGACACCACGACGCTGCTCCCGCTGCTGCTGCCCGGACTCGACGGGCCGGACCACCAGGCCCTCGCCGACAGCTTCCGCTTCTCGCACGCCGCCCTGCTCGTCCTGCCCCCGGACCACGCCACCCTGCACGCCCAACTCGCCGCCTGCGGCCTGCGCTTCGACGCGCCACCGCAACCCAGCGTGGTGGTCCGCGGCCGGCTCGCCCGCCGGCACGGCCGCGCCGAGGCCGACCTCGACGTCAGCATCCTGCGCCCGACGGTGCCGGGCCCGCAGGGCGAACGCACCGTCGAGGTGTTCGCCCTGACCGTGCCGCCCGGCTCCGACCTGGCCGACCTCGCCGCGCACGAACGCGCCCACCAGCACGAGGCGCACCTCGCCTTCGAGCTCACCCGGCCCGAGCCGCTGGCCCTGCGCGGCCTCTGCGCCCTGCTCGCCCGGCACGGCGCCACCCCCGACGGCGGCGGGTACAACCCGCACGAGGACTCCACCGTCCTCTACTTCACCGCCCCCAGCGGCTCCCGCACCGGCTTCCGGCGGGTCGAGCTGTACGCCCACGGCGACCACCGCGCGGTGCTCACCGACCACCTCGGCGCGGCCCCGGCCCGGCAGCCCGCCGAGGCCCTGCTGCTCCAGCTGACCGGCGCGTGGACCACCCAGGCCCTGGCCGTCGCCGCCCGGCTGGGCCTGCCCGACGCCCTGGACACCGCCGCCCCGACGGCCCCGGAGGTGCTGGCCCGCGACCTCGGCGCCGACCCGCAGAGCCTGGTGACCCTGCTGCGCTACCTCGCCATGCTGGGCGCCGTCACCGAACTCCCGGACGGCTACCGGCTCACCGCGACCGGCGCCCTGCTGCGCGCCGACGCCCCGGGGTCGCTGCGGCCGCTGGCGCTGATGTACGGCGGCCCGTTCTACCGCTCCTTCGGCGAGCTGGAGCACACCGTGCGCACCGGGCACGCCGCCTTCGACCACCTCTTCGGCGAGAACCACTTCGACCACTTCGCCCGGGACCCGGAGCTCGCCGAGCTGTTCGACCAGTCGATGGCGGCCAGCTCGCGGATGTTCGAGCCGCTCCCGGCGCACCCGGTCGTCACCGCCGCCGCCCGCGGCACCGGCACCGGCACCGGCACCGGCACCGGCGGAACCGTGGTCGACATCGCCGGCGGCAACGGCGAACTGCTCGGCCGCCTGCTCGCCGCCCACCCCCGGCTGCGCGGGGTCCTGCTGGAGCGCCCGCACGCCGTCGAGGCGGCGCGCCGCCAGCTGGACGCCGCCGGGCTGGGCGAGCGCTGCGGCTACGTGGCCGGCGACTTCGCCGACGTCCCCGCGGACGCGGACGTCTACCTGCTGTCCCGGGTGCTGCACGACTGGGAGGACGAGCGCTGCCGGGAGATCCTGCGCCACTGCGCCCGCGCGATGCCCGCCCATGCCGACCTGCTGATCGTCGAACGGCTGCTGCCCGCCGACGGCTCGGCCTCGCTGGCCACCGCCTGGGACCTCCACATGATGTGCAACACCGGCGGCCGGGAACGCACCGCCGAGCACTACGCCCGGCTGCTCGCCGACGCCGGGCTGCACCTGCTGGACCACGCGCCGCTGCCGCTGGGCGCCGCCGTCCTGCACGTCCGCAAGGCGGCCGTCCCGGCCCCGGCCGAGCCGGCCCGGCCGACCCCGGCCCACGCCGGGAGGTGAGCCCGGGGTGCCCCGTCGCCGGTCAGCGGCGGGGCGCCCGGCGCGGCCCCGGGCGTCGCGACTCGACGTACTCGACCGTCTGCATCATGCCGAGGTCCTCGTGCTGGAGCTGGTGGCAGTGGGCGACGGCCCGGCCGGTGAAGTCCGTGTACCGGACCAGGAAGGTGACGGTGTCGCCGGGCCGGCCGCCCGCCAGGTCGACGGTGTCCTGCCAGACCGGAGGGTCCAGCCGGTCGCCGTTGCGGTGGGTGACCAGGACGTGGTTGGTGTGCAGGTGGAACGGGTGGTGGAAGAGCGGGTTGGTGTCGTCGGTGCGCAGGGTCCAGCGCTCGACGGTGTCCAGTTCCAGGGTGTGGTTGACGACGTCGGGGTCGAACAGGCCGTGGGCCGGGTCCCGGGCGGGATCGCCGTCCGGGTCCGCCGCCGGGGTCGCCTGGGTGCCCAGCATCCGGAAGGCGTTGGGGAACGGCCCGGCGAAGACGCCGGGGTCGACGTGGAACACCACCGCGCGGTCGGCGTCCGGGTCGGTGAGGTCGTCCTCGTCGAGGAAGGGCTTGCCGGCCGGCAGCTCGACCGGCAGGTCCATCGGGGGTTCCACCGGCTCGCCCGTCACCTCGACCGTCAGCAGCGGCGCGGCGAGGCCGTCGGCCCGCAGCCGGTAGCGGCCCGGCTCGCCGCCCCGGACCAGCACGTCGGCCCGGTTGCCCATGGCCAGCCGGACCGTGTCGGTGGCGACCACGGCCGGGAAGGTCACCCCGTCCTGGGCGATCTGGTGGAACGTGAGGTCCGCCCCGTCCCCGGTGAGCCGCAGCGGCAGCGCGGTGAAGGCCGTCGCGCAGACCAGCCGCCAGCGCTGCACCTCGCCCGGCCGCAGGGTCAGGGTCGGGTTGACCGCCCCGTTGACGGTCAGCACCGGCGGGACGGCGGCCAGCGCGCCGCCGGTGTCGAAGTCGGGCACCGTGCCGTCCTTGAGCCGCAGTTCGTTGACGCAGACCACCAGGTCGGCGGCGGCCGCGATCTCGGGCACCTCGTCGACGTCGCCCCGGACGATGAGCACCCCGGCCATCCCGCCGACGATCTGCACGGAGGTCGCGCCGTGCAGGTGCGGGTGGTACCAGAAGGTGCCGGCCGGGTGGTCGTCCGGGATGTCGATGACGGTCTCGTAGCGCGGTTCCGGCGCGCCCGCCTCGACCTCCTCGGCGGTGCGCGGCGCGAACACCCGGTGCACGTTGTCGGCGTCCCCGGTCGGGTCGACGTGCAGGCCGTGGGTGTGCAGGTTGAAGCTGTTGAAGCCGTGCGGCCGGTTGTGCCCGCCGTCGTGGGGGGCGTTCGGCGGCAGGCCGTTCACCTGGGTCAGCCGCAGGGTGTCGCCGCCGCGCAGGCGCAGGGTCGGCCCGGGGATCGTGCCGTCGTAGGTGCGGGTGGTGACCGTGCCGTGGCCCGGGACGACGGTGTCGGTGAACCGCACGTCCAGCGTCTGTTCCAGCACCCCCCGGTGGGCGGTCCGGACGATCGGCTGGCGGAGGGCCGCGGGCGCCGCCGCGGCGGGCTGCGGGGGGAGGATCCCGTCGGTCGCCGCGGCCAGGACGGCGGCGGGGAGCGACTTGAGCATCGATCGACGACTGATTCCGACATTTTCGCTCATGGTCGGGCAATCTAGATCAGCTCTCCGGGGGCGCCCGGGAAGCACACCGCGCGCCCGCAGGACATTGCCCGTTCATGACCTTCGGGCTCAGGAGCTCCCGGCCGCCCAGACCGTCACGGTGGCCGCCAGCTGGTAGTCCGCCGGGGCGATGGAGTCGATCCTGATCAGTGCGGTGCGCCCGCCGGGGGTCCGCAGGCAGACCATCGTGCCGATCTCGACGTGGGCCGAGGTGCCCGAATGGCTCGCCGCCCAGTCCGCACAGGCCGCGCCGGAGGGCGGTGCCTGGCCGGTCCAGATGCCGAAGCTGTCGGGCTCCGACTGGATCTCGTCCTTCAGCACGGCCGTGGTGCCGGTGAACCCGGTCGCGTAGATGCCCTGGGGGAAGCCGGGGTGACGCCCCGGCGGGGTGAGGTCGAAGTCGGCCCCGCCCTCCATCGAGACGGCCACCTGGCCGCTCCAGGCCACCACCGGACCGGGCGTGGCCTGGTTCGAGGGCGGCGGGTTCTGGACGGAAGGGCTCTGGGCGGCCGGGTCCTGGGCCGCCGGCGCGGAGGCCGGCCGGTTCGACCCACCGACGGTCGTCCCCGGCGCCGCCGGGCCCGCCGCGGCCGGGGCCGAGGGCTCGCCCCCACCCGGTTTGACGGCCGTCCCCAGGATCAGCGCCAGCACCCCGACCGCGACCACCCCGGCCCGGGCTCCCCCGCTCTTCGGACCGGGCAGACTGATCCCCGCCCCGCTCGCGGCCTCCTTCGCGAAGGCCACGACGAAACAGAGCAGTCCGAACACCCACAGTGTGATGGTTCCCGCCACGGCCCCGCTCCCCCGTCCCCGCGCGCCCGGCCCGCACGGCCGAGTCCGAACCCGCAGATGGTACAAGGAACCTGACGACCGGGCAGCCCGGTTATCTACGCCGGGACCGACCGGGGCCGACAACCCGTCCGGCTCCGACGGCGGTCCCGTCGGAGCCGGCGGTCGGCCGCGCCTGCCGTCCGGTCAGTTGGCCAGGCTGAAGTCCCCGCCCACCGGGGCGGCGATCTTGTCCACCCCGGTCAGCGCGGTGAGCGAGGTCACCGGGGTGCTGCTGTCCGTCGTGGTGCCGTTGCCCAGCTGACCGGAGCCGTTGGCGCCCCAGGACCGCACGGTGTTGTCGCCGAGCAGCGCGATGGTGTGCTCGCGCCCGCCGGCCACCAGTTGGACGCCGGTGATGCCCGGGACGGGAACCGGGGTGATCCGGTAGTCGGTCGTGCCGTCGCCGAGCTGACCGGAGGTGTTCTGCCCCCAGGCCTTCAACTTGTTGTCGCTGTCGGTGACCGCCAGGCTGTGGTTGCAGCCGGCCGCGACCTGGGAGACCCCGCCGAGCCAGATGCCCTGGGTGTCGACCGGGGTGTAGCGGCTGATGGTGCTGTTGTCACCGAGCTGACCGGTGGCGTTGTAGCCCCAGGCCTTCACCGCGTTGCCGCTGGTGGGCTTGTTGGGGCCGCTCGGCGGGCCGACCAGGGCCAGGTTGTGGTTGCAGCCGGCCGCGATCCGGGTCACCCCGGTCAGGTTGCTGACCGGGGAGGGCACGTTGCGGCTGGCCGAAGTGCCGTCGCCCAGCTGGCCGTTGATGTTGTAGCCCCAGGCCCAGACGGTGCCGTCCTCGCGCAGCGCGATGCTGTGGTTGAGGCCGCCCGCGATCGCGATCACCTTGTTGAGGCCCTCGACCCGGACCGGCACGCTGCTGTCGGTGTTGGTGCCGTTGCCGAGCTGGCCATAGTTGTTCTTCCCCCAGGCGACCACCGTCTGGTCGGCCAGCAGGGCCAGGCTGTGCTGGCCGCCCGCCGCGATGTCGGTGGCGTTGTTGAGGTTGACCACCTGGCCCGGCGCGTTGTGGCTGAACACCGTGCCGTCCCCGAGCTGGCCGTTGCTGTTGGCGCCCCAGGACTGCACCGTACGGTCGGTCAGCAGCGCCAGCCCATGGCCGACGGTGGGGCTGGACCCGCCGGCGGCGATCTTGACCACCTCGGCACTGGTCAGCCCGAGCACCGTGGTGGCGGTGGTGCGGAAGTCCGTCCAGGTGCCGTCACCGAGCTGGCCGGAGCGGTTGTTGCCCCAGGACTTGAGCCGCTTCTCCTGGGCGTGCGCGGTGCCGGCCGGCATCGCGGCCAGACCGAGCGCGGTCAGCGCGGCGACGGCTGCGGCGAGCGCTGGGCGCAGCCGACTGCGGCGCGCGGTGCGGGAGTTCGTCATGTGCTGCCTTCCTGCGGGAGGGACGGGGAGGTCAACGCGCCAGGCTGAAGCTGCCGTTGGAGGGCGCCGCGACCATGGAGACGCTGCCGGACTTGGCCAGCACCTGGACCGGGGTGGGGCGCTGGACGAGGGTGCCGTCGCCGAGCTGGCCCTTGTCGTTCAGGCCCCAGGACTGGACGGTGCCGTCGGAGAGCACCGCCAGGTTGTGGTTGGCGCCGGAGGCGACACCGATCGCGCCGGTCACGCCGAGGATCGGCACGCTGGTGTTGCGCTGGGTCAGGGTGCCGTCGCCGACCTGGCCGTTGGCGTTGTTGCCCCAGCCGCGCAGGGTGTGGTCCTGGAGCAGGGCGATGCTGTGCGATGCGCCCGCGGACAGGCCGGTGACGTTCTTGAGCTCCAACACCGTGACCGGGTAGGGCTTGTTGACCACGCTGTCGTCACCGAGCTGGCCCTTGTCGTTCAGGCCCCAGGACATCACCGTGCCGTCCGCGAGCAGCGCCAGGGCGTGCGAGGCACCGGCGGTGACGCCCTTGACGGTGGTCAGCTCGGGCACCGTGATGGCGGTGGTGCGGGTGGCCGGGGTCGGCGCGGGCGGGGCGGTGGTCGAGCTGGCCGGCTTGGCGGTGATGCCGAGCTGGCCCTTGTCGTTGTTGCCCCAGGTCTTCACCGTGCCGTCCTTGAGCAGCGCCATGCTGAAGGCGTCACCGGCGGCGATCGCCTTGACGTCGGCGAGCCCGGCGACGGTCACCGGGAGGTTGGCGTTGGTGGTGGTGCCGTCGCCCAGCTGCCCCTTGTCGTTGAGGCCCCAGGACATCACCGTGCCGTCCTTGAGCAGCGCGAGGGAGTGCGCGCCGCCCGCGGCGATCGCGTCCACCCCGCCCAGCCCGGCGACCAGGCCGGGCACCGCCCACTCGTCGGTGGTACTGGTGGCGCCGTTGCCGAGCTGCCCCTTGTCGTTCTTGCCCCAGGCCTCGACGGTGCCGTTGGCGAGCAGCGCCAGGCCGAAGCCGGAGCCGGTCGAGCCGCCGGTGCCCCCGGCGGCGACGGCGGTGAGCTCGGCGCCCGAGAGGCCGACCACGGAGGTCGGGGTGAGCCGCTGGGTCTTGGTGCCGTCGCCCAGCTGGCCGCTGGTGTTCAGCCCCCAGGAGCGCAGCCGCAGGTCGTAGGCGGAGGCGGCGGAGGTGGGCAGGGCGAGGGATCCGAGCAGGGTCAGACTGGCGACCAGCGCGGGGACGGCGGTCACGGGCACGCGGCGGAGCTTGCGGTGCAGCGGGTGCATCTCTTCCTCACGTTCGGACGGGGGCAGGGGGAGGCCCGGCGACGGCAGGACGGGTGCCGTCGTCGGGGAGGGGTGGCGACGCGTCAGGGGCAGGGCCGCGCCGGGCTGCGGCGGACCGGCCCGCCGACGACCAGGGCCGGCGGCGGCGGCAGCGGCCGGTGGTGGACGTGCTGGGCGCCGTCGGTGCCGTCGGCGCACGGCGCCATCGGGCGCGGGGCGGGGACGGCCGCAGCGGCCGGGGAGACGCCGAGCAGCGGCAGGGCGAGGAGCAGGGCGCCGGCCCTCAGGGCGCGGGCCGATCCGGGGTGGGGTGACATGGGGGTCCCTCGTGGTGCGGGCCGCACGGCAGCATGGCCGCGCGGCCCTGACGGGTCATGAAAGGAGGATCATCGGCATATCTGCCCCATGATCAGAACGCTCGTGCGTTTTCGAACGGCCTTCCACCTTGTTGGCCCAGCCGGATCGTTCGTCGTCGCCCTATCGGACCGTCAGTTGTTGCGGACCGTGACTAACCCCCGAAGCATGGACCGCCGGGGCCGGTGATCACCGAGGATCGTCGATCGCAACTACCCGCCACGTCCGCCGACTTCTGTGGAGAGACCGTGCTGCGAGCGCAACGAGCCAGACTTCTAGCCGTCACCCTCAGTGGCGCCATCGCCCTGGCGGCCCCGACCCCGGCGGGGGCGGAGGACACCGAACCGGCAGTGGTCACGAACGGGACGTTCTCCGCTCCGACGGTGCCGAGCGGCCAGACCTGGGCCTTCACCGTGGACGGCTGGACCGGCGCCGGTGTCGCCTCGGCGACCCGGGCCGCCCACCCCCAGGGCTACCAGGCCGCGCTGACCAGCAACAACGGCAAGTCCGTCCCGCTCAGCACCCGGGTGCGCGGGGTCCGGGCCGGCGCCACCGTGACGCTCACCTGGGACGACAACCCCGACAGCTGCGTGGGAACGGGCAACGCCAAACGCACCTACACCGTGACGGTCGCCGGGGATTCCGACCAGACCGGCTCTTTCACCACCAACAACCCTGTCAGCAAGGCGAGTTGGTTCATCGGTCGAACCTACTCCTTCACCGCAGCCGAGGACGCACCGGAGCTCACCTTCACCTCCACCGTGGCCGACAACCCCGGCTGCGGACCGCTGATCACCAACGTCGCCGCCAAGCAGACCGCCCCACCCCTGGGCCCGCCGAAGCCGTCCAAGGACAACGACCCCTGTGCGGGCGACGCGGCGAGCAGCCCGGCCTGCAAGGACGTCGCCGACAACAAGACCCAGATCTCCAAGTGCCCGCCCAACAACAAGGACTGCCTGGCGAGCGTCGCCGGTGACGGCAAGGCCCAGAACGACGGCATCGCCAAGGAGACCCAGGCCGTGGACGACTTCGGCAAGGTCCCCCGCGACGAGGACCCGAACCAGGCCTCCTCCGACCTCTGCACCCTGCCCGACGCGCTGACCGACGGGGTCCCACCCGGCGACACGGTCGTCCCTCCGCACGACTGGTGGCTCTGCTGATGCGGCGGCCGCTCCTGCTGCGCGCCGGATCCCCCGTGCTGGCAGCGGGCCTGGCGCTGGCCGCCGCCCCGCCCGCCGGGGCCGCCGACACCGTGGACGTCCCGGTCGTCAACGGCACCTTCGCCTCCCCCAAGGCCCCCGACAACGGCACCGCCGCCGGGCACACCGGCTGGTCGCCGGAGAACAACGGGGTGGTCTTCGGCAAGACCCTCGCCCAGCACCCGGCCGGCTACCAGGCCGCCTCGCTCAACTGGAACGGCGCCGCGCTCTCGCTGCGCACCCGGCTGTGGGGCGTGAAGGCCGGCTCCCACACCACCCTGAGCTGGGACGACAGCCCGGGGGTGGACCGCCGCTGCACGGCCGAGCAGCTCAAGGACGGCCAGCAGTACAACGTCTCGCTGATCGCCCCGGGCAACCCGCCCGACCCGCAGATCACCACCAAGGGCAGCGACACCGTCGGCACCGCCAACTGGACCACCGGACGGACCTTCGGCTTCGACGCCCCCGAGGACAACCCGATGGTCTCCTTCGACTCCGCCGAGAAGCGCGACTCGCTCTCCTGCGGCCCGCTGATCACCAACGTCACCGCCAAGCAGACCCCGGCCCCGGTCGACCAGAAGGTCCGCAAGGAGCAACTGCCCGGCCCCAAGGCCTACAAGGGCAACGAGCCGCTGGAGCCGGGCATCGCGGTGGACGACTGCGAGGGCTCCGCGACCAACTGCACCTTCACCGTGGACCAGGGCTCCTCGTACCGGTACTACGGCCAGACCAGGATCGTCGGCGAGGTCTACATCAACTGCAGCCGCAACGCGGTGGTCGACGACCGCCGGTTGGAGGTCACCGAGCCCCCGTACGACAACCTCACCCAGTACTACGCGCTCAAGGGCACCCCGCTCACCCCCAGCCGCTCCGACCTCTCGCAGAGCCGGCCCAACCTGGCCGCCCAGGCCGCCGCCGGGTTCAGCGCGGCGGGCGGCAACCCGGCGGCCGTCGCCACCAGCAACCCGCTCACCTGGAGCCGGACCGCCACCAAGGGGATCAACCCCACCATCCAGCCCGGCGAGGTGAGTTGGATCGAGGTGCAGCCCGCCCGGGAGCGGGTGGCGGGCACCTTCGCCAACGCCCGCAACGCGTACCGGCTGGACGCGACCTTCGACGTCCCGGCGGTCTCCCTGCCGGACCGCTGGTACCAGCGCACCGGCCCGCTCACCGACGTCGAGCTCCAGCGCTGCGGCTCCGCCCGTCCCACCGCCAACACCCCCGACAACGGCGCGGGCCCGGACAAGCGGCTGCTGGCCGTCGACGCCCCGCCCGCCGGGGTGCCCACCAGGACGGTACCGCTCGGACCCTGAAACCCCTCTACCCCCGAGTAACCCTTCCCCGCAAGCGGGATCGCGAATTCCGGTCCGGAATGCACGGTTCCCCCGACCCGCCGCCCCGGGCCGCCTAGAGTCCGGTCCGGACGGTCCTCCGCCGGTGGAGGACCAGGGCGGTTCGGGGGTCACGGTGATCGAGCAGGACGTGGTACGGGAGTCCGCACGGGCGGGCCGGGTGGTGCTGTGGGAGGAGTCGGCGCGCGACGGCGCCCAGGCCAAGACCCTGATGTCGGCCGCGTTCCGGGTCCACCTGGCCCGCGAGCAGGGGCGGATGTTCGGTGCGGACGGCCCCCGGCACGTGGTGTTCGCGGCCGGCTTCCCGGCGGTGTGCCGCGAGGAGTTCGAGGCGGTGCGCCGGGTCGCCGTGGAGGCCGAGGGCGCGGTCAGCGTGGCCGCCGTCTGCCGGGGCCGGGCGGAGGACGTCCGGCAGGCGGTCGACGCCGTCCGGGGCACCGCGCACGCCCGGGTCATGCTGGTCGTCCCCGGTTCCGAGCCGATGGCGCGGACCATGACCCACCGTCCGGCCCGGGAGGCCCTGGAGTCGGCGGCGGCCCTGATCCGGGAGGCCCGTGCGGTGGACGACCGGATCGCCGTCGACATCTGCCTCGCCGACGCCTCCCGCGCCGACCACGCCCTGCTCGCCGACGGCGCGAGCGCCCTCACCGCCGCCGGGGCCGGCACCATCGTGCTGGCCGACACCGTCGGCTGCCAACTGCCCTTCGAGGCCGCCGGGTTGTTCGAGCGAATACGGGCGACGGCCGACCCCGGGGTGGTGCTGGCCTCCCACCTGCACAACGACCTCGGCCTCGGCCTGGCCAACACCCTGGAGGCGCTGCGGGCCGGCGTCCGGGTGGTGGCCGCCTCCTGGCTGGGCATAGCCGAGCGCAGCGGGATGGCCGCGACCGAGCAACTGCTGTTCCTGCTCGCCCACGACCCGGCCCGGGCCGCCCGGCTGCTGGCCGCCGACACCCCCGCCTGGTGGACCGCCCCGGACCTCACCGCACTGCCGCGGCTCGCCCGGCTGGTCGCCGAGGAGACCGGCGTGCCGCTCACCGTCACGACCCCCGTGGTGGGCACCGGGGTCGGCACCATCTCCACCGGCACGCCGTTCGTCCACCCGCAGCTGTTCCAGCCCTTCGACCCCGAGGAACTGCTCGGCATCGCCCCGAGCACGGTGCTCACCCAGCTCGCCAGCGTCCGGGTCGTCCGGGCCGTCGCCGACCGGCTCGGCCACCAGCTGGACGAGCGGCAGGCGCGCGCGGCCCTGGCCTGGGTGAAGACCCGGGCCTACCGCACCGGCCGGGCCGTGGTCGAGGACGCGGACTTCGCGGCCTACCTGACCGGGCTGCGCGTGCGCCCGGAGGCGGTGACGGCATGAGCGTCGAACACCCCACGGTCGAACCCGGCACCGTCGAACACCGCACCGTCGACCTCGACGCCGCGCGGAGCGCCCTGCGGCGCGGCACGGCGGTGGTGCTGCCCAACCCCGCGCCGCTGACCCACGTGGTCGCCGGCACCGACCCACAGGCCGTCAACATCGCCAAGGGCCGCCCCGCCGACCAGGCCGTCGCGCTCTGGGCCCACGACCCCGGCACCCTCGCCGCCCTCGGCGCCGCCCTCGACCTCTCCCCCGGGCTCGCCGTCGCCGCCCACCGGCTGCTCACCGAGGAGCGGGTGACCCTGCTGCTCCCGCTGCGCCCCGGCGCCGCCCCGCCCGACTGGCTGGCCCCGGCGACCCGGGACGGCTGGACCCTGCTCTTCGGCGCCCGCTGGACGCCCCTGCTGCCGCTGCTCGCGGACCACCCGGTGCTGTACGTGAGCAGCGCCAACCGCACCGGCCGCCCGCCCGCGGCGACGGCGGCCGAGGCGCTCGCGATGTTCCCGGCGGCCGTGCCCGTCCTGGGAGCCGTCGGCGCCGCCGGCGACTCCGACGGCCCGCCCCGGGCGGCCACCACGACCCTGCGCCTGCACCCGGACGGCCGGGTCGACCTGCACCGGCCCGGGGCCCAGGACCGGCCGCACGGCGGCCCCGACGGTTATCTGGCGCACGTCCGCGCCGCCCTCCTGCCGTAGCCGACGCCGCCCCTGCCCGTGGCGCGGGCAGGGGCGGGCAGCGGAAGGGTCAGCCCAGCGGCGCCCAGGTCCGCTCGGGCGTCAGCCGGTACCGGGCGGTCGGCTGGTCGCCGCCGTGGCCCGGCGGCAGCTCGATCAGCCCGCCCCCGTCGCCGCCGACCGCCGCGCGGTTCCCCGGGCCCGGGCTGGGAGCCGGGGCGGGGGTGAAGCCCGGGCGCACCGTGAGGCAGTAGTTCAGGGCGCTGAAGGTCTGCGCCACGACGGTGCTGACGTTCACCGTGGACGGGCTGTCCACCACGATGTTCTTCACCAGCTTGCCGGTGCCGTCGACCCTCAACTCGCCCACCGTGCGGGTCATCGCGTTCAGCACCCCGAACTGCAGCTCGTCGCCGGACTTCACGGTGAACTTCACCTCCGTGGTCTCGCTGACGCTCCGCTTCCAGGTGTGCGCGTACTTCGCCTGGAAGGCCAGCGCGAAGCTGGCCCGGGCGCTGAGCTTGAGCTCGGCGGAGCCGGAGACCGTGCCGCCGACGTTCACCGCGGCGCCGTTGACGGTGTCCGTGGTGGGGCCCTTGTCCGCCTGCGGGCCGTGGTCGGTGTGGCTGACGTCCGTGGTGTTGCTGACGCCGGCGCTGCCCTCGACCTTGGTGGTGTTGTCCACCGTGCCCTCCAGCGTCGCGCTGCCGGAGATCTCGCCCGCGATGTTGTCGGTGGTGCTGGACTCCAGGGCCACCGAACGCGTCACCGTCATCGGCTTGTTGGTGCAGTTGATCACCGCGTTCCCGGCCGAGACCACCGCCGTGGTGCGCTCCTTGGTGAGCCCCGGGAGGATCCGGAAGGAGCAGCCGTGGTCCTGCCCGCAGCCGTGCGCGACGGCGGGCGCGTCCGGCAGCGGGGTGTCCCCGTCGAAGGCCTGGGCCACGCCCTGGGCGTCGGCTCCGTCGTCGGCCAGGGCCACCGGCCCGGCGTACGTCAGCAGGGTGGCCAGCGCCGCCGACAGGACCAGCGACCGGTACGGCACGACCCACCCCGTCCGGCGCTTCACCGCCGCTCCCAGGTGCCCTGCGCGGTCCGGACGTACACGGCGTCCGGCACCCGCCCGGGGCGCTCCGGCGCGGTCTCGGCCGGCCCACCGCCGCCGCCGAGCGCGCGGTTGCCCGGCCCCGGGCCGCCGCCGTTGCCCGAACCCGGGCGCAGCGAGAGGCACTTGTCCGGCCGGGCGAAGGTCTGGGCGACCACCGAGCTGACGTTGACGGTGGAGGGGCTGTCCACGGTCACGTTCTTGATCAGCTTGCCGCTGTCGTTCACCTTCAGCTCCCCGACCGTCCGGGCCGCGGCGTTCAGCACCCCGAACTGCAGCTCGTCACCGGGGCTGACCGTGAAGGTCACCTGGGTGGTCTCGGTGCTCTGGACCTGCCACTCGCGCGAGAAGGAGGCCTTGAAGGCCGCCGCGTAGGTCGCCTTGGCGCCCAGGTGCAGCGCGTTGGAGCCGCCGACGGTGACCGGGAGCTCGACGGTGTTGCCGGTCTTGTCCTCGGTGTACGGGCCCTTGTCCTTGTTCGGCCCGACCTGGTTGACGCTGTTGTTCACGCTCGGCTTCACGGTGGCGGAGGCGGCGGCCGTGACCGTGGTGTCCACGCCGCCCTCCAGGGTGGCCGTGCCGGAGATCTCGCCGCTGATGTTGTCGGTGCTGCTGGTGACGAAGGTGACGGTCCGGTCGATCTGCATGTCGGAGTCCGTGCAGTTGATCGCCGCGTTGCCGACGGAGAGCACGGCGCTCATGAACTCGCGCGGCGCCTTGTCGTACATCCGGAAGCTGCACGCCGTGGCGGACTTCGCGCACAGGGCGGTCACCTCCTGGACGGAGCCCAGCGGCCGGTCCCCGTCGAAGGCCTGGGCCACCGGCGGCTTCGGCGGCGTGCCGGCGGCGGCATCCGCGCCGTCGCCGGCGCCGTCGGCGGCGCTGCCCGGCGCGGCGAACGGGACCAGGAGCGCGGTGGCGACCCCGGGGACCAGCAGGGCGAACCGGGCACCGCGCCGCCATCTCGGCGGGCCTGCGAACACGACCACGGAGGCTCTCCTCATTCGTCGGGTGGGGTGCCTCCGGGCCGGACGTCCCCGCACGGCGGGGAGCCCTTCGGCCCTCCCCATCCTCGGTGAGGGTTCCATCGCGGGCGAACGGTCGGCCGCTGACCGTGCGCCATTCGATGCACCGTCAACCCGAGCCGCCGGTGTCCGCGCGGGTCAGCCGCCGGACGGCGGGCGCGGGGCGTCGATCTCGGCCCAGACCGTCTTGCCGTCGTCGTGCGGCACCGCGCCCCAACGGTCGGCGGCCCGCTGCACGATGAACAGCCCGTGGCCGCCGGGCAGCCCGGGGCGGTGCGGGCGGCGCGGCACGGGCAGGTCGGTGGACCGGTCGGTGACCTCGATCCGCAGCCGGGCCTCGGAGGCGTCCAGCACGAGGTCGACGGGGCCGCCGGCGTGCAGCAGCGCGTTGGCGACGAGTTCGGCGACCAGCAGCACGATGTCGTCCTGGCCGCCGTCCGGGCCGGTCGGCCAGGACCAGTCGGCGAGGGCCTGCGCGGCGTACGTCCGGGCGCGGGCGACCGGTTTGGGCAGTCCGGCCAGGTGCAGGCGGCGGCGCTGGCCGCCGGGCGGCAGGGTGGGGCCGGTGCCCGGCCGGTCGCCGTCCAGGGTGGCCCGGCTGGTCGTCATGTACGGGTTCCCCTTCGGTTCCGGTTCCGTTCCGGTTTCGGTTTCGCTTCCGGCGCTGTGGTCCGCTGTGTTCCGCCGTTGTCTGCTCGGTTTCCCGACCACTGCCGAATTATGCGTGCCGCCGCCCGGCCGCGACACTCACCGGGGTGCGGCGGAGGCGTCCTCGACGGTCGGGTGGAGCGAGAAGACGGTGTCCGTGCAGGTCAGTTCGAGCAGCCGCCGCACCGGGTCGGACGGCGCCGCGAGCCGGAAGCCCACGTCCGCCGCGGCGGCCGCCATCCGGATCTGCAGCAGCAGGTTGAGGCCGGAGGAGTCGCAGAAGCCGACCTGGGCGAGGTCGACGACGAGCAGCGGCGGGCGCTCCTCGACCAGCCGGTCGAGGGTGCTCCGGGCCGGGGCCAGGGTCTCGATGTCGAGGTCGCCCGCCAGGGCGCAGACGGCCGCCCGACTGTCGGTGTACCAGGTGTGCACGGCCAGGTCGGGCCCGGACGGGGTGCCCGTCCGGGAGGGATCGGAGGGTGCGGTGGTCGGCGGCACGGTCACGGACTCGTTCTCTGCGGGCATCGTCTTCTCGGCTGGCATCGTCGTCGTGTTCCCTCCACGGGTGTGCTCCACGAGCGTACGCACACCACCCGGCCCAGGGCCAGGCCGGGGGTGGCCCGGCCCGGGACGGCGGGTGGCGTGCGCGGCGCTGCGGGTGCTCCCGGTGGCCGGGCGGCGCTCAGGTGGCGGTGAGGTCCGCGCGCAGGTGCTTCAGGGTGCGGCTGAGGAGACGGGAGACGTGCATCTGGGACAGCCCGAGCCGGGCGCCGATCTGCGACTGGGTGAGCTCCTCGCCGAAGCGCATCGACAGGATCTGCCGGTCGCGTTCCGGCAGGGCGGCGACCAGCGGCTTGAGGACGATCAGGTTCTCGACCGTGTCGTAGCGCGGATCCTCCTCGCCGAACCGCTGGGCGAGCGGACCGGGGTCCTCCTCGCTCTCGGTCACCGGGGCGTCCAGGGAGCCGGCGGTGTGGCCGTTGGCGGCGGTGAGCCCCTCGATCACCTCCTCCTGCGACAGGTCGAGGTGCGCGGCCAGTTCGGCCACCGTCGGGGCCCGGCCCAACCGCTGGAACAGCACGTCCCGGGCCTTGGCCAGGGAGATGCGCAACTCCTGGAGGCGGCGCGGCACATGGACGGCCCAGGTGGCGTCGCGGAAGTGGCGGCGGATCTCGCCGAGGATGGTCGGCAGCGCGAAGGTCACGAACTCGGCGCCGTGGTCGGGGTCGTAGCGGTCGATCGCCTTGATCAGGCCGACCGAGCCGACCTGGATCAGGTCCTCCTCGGGCTCCCGGCGGTTGCCGATCCGGCGGATCGCGTACCGCACCAGCGACAGGTTGAGTTCGATCAGCGTGGCCCGGACGTAGGAGTACTCCCGGGTGCCCTCCTCCAGGGTCGCGAGCCGGGTCAGCAGCACCCGGGTCAGTTCCCGGGCGTTCTCCGGCGCGACCCGGCTCGGGTCCTCGATGCCGGCGAGTTCGGGCAGTTCCGGGTGTCCGGCGGGCTGCGGGACGGCGGCGCGGTGGGCGGCCGGCGCGTCGACCGTCGAGGCCTCGTCCGGGCGCGGGGCGGTCACGCGGTGGAGGAGTTCGTCACTGGTCGTGGCCATGTCGGTCCTTTCCCCTCGGCGTACGGTCCGTCCCCCGGTACCCGCCCTGCCCGGTTCCATGCCGGATCCGGTTGTGAGGATTGCGTGAACGAACGGCCGGCCCGTCGTCGCGCCGTCCCCGGGCACCCGCCGTGCATGCCCCGCGGGGATCGGGGCACCCGGACCGGATGCAGGACCGCGGACCGTGGAGCAGAAGGAGGACCGGACGATGGGACGGATCGAGGAATCGGTCGAGATAGCGGCGCCGGCCGACGAGGTCTACCGGCAGTGGGTCCACTGCGAGGACTTCCCGCACTTCATGCGCGGCGTGGTCAGCGTGGACGTCTCCGGCGGTACCGGCGGCAGCACCTGGGTGGTCGAAACCGCGGGCGGCCGAAGGGAGTTCGAGGCCGTGACGACGGAGGTGGTGGCGGGTCAGCGGGTCGCCTGGGACGGCGGGACCGGCCCGGAGCGGCACAGCGGCGTGGTGACCTTCCACCGGGTGGACGACCGCACCACCCGGGTCATGCTCCAGCTGGAGGTCGAACCGCACGGCCTCTGGGCGCACCTCGCCGAAGCGCTCGGCTTCGTCGACCGCCGGGTCATCGACGACCTCCGGGACTTCAAGCGGCACGTCGAGCAGGACGGCGGGCACGGCAGCGCGCAGAACGACGGGCAGGTTGCGGATCCGGGTGCATGAACGCCCGCATCGGGGGCAGCCGAGCCCTGACGGACCGAACGAGACGAGACGAACGGAGGCAGTCATGACCGCACGCCGCACCATCTGGGAGTTCCGCACCGAAGCCGGGCACACCGCCGGCACCGACCTCATCGGCTTCCACGTCGAGGCCACCGACGGAGCCATCGGCCGGGTCGACAAGCTGTCCGAGGAGGTCGACGAGCAGTACCTGGTCGTCGACACCGGACCGTGGATCCTCGGCCGGCGCGTGCTGCTCCCGGCCGGCACCGTGACCCGGATCGAGATCGGGGAGCAGAAGGTCTACGTCGACCGCACCAGGGACGAGATCAGGAACAGCCCCGACCTCGACGCCGGCGACCCCGACCAGGAAGACGACACCCGCGGCCGCTTCGGGCCCTACTGGGACCCGTACTACGGCGGCCGGATCCTCTGACCGGGCAGCCGGAGGACGGTGACGCGCCGGGCGACCGGAGCACGACAGCACGACCGACACCACCCACGAAGGGACGGGAGCGGCCCGCGGCCGCCCCGTCCCGACCACCCGGGAAAGGGGAACCCCGCCATGGAACGTCTCACCACCCGGATCACCATGCGCCTGCTGACCGGCGACGAACGCAGCCGGGACCTGGACGTCGACTGGTCCTACCGGGACGACGAACCCCACGCGGCGGAGCTGGACTTCAGCTCCTACCAGCCGGACGCGGTGTGGTCGCTCTCCCGCGACCTGCTGCTGGCCGGCCTGCACACGCCGTCCGGCGAGGGGGACGTGCACGTCTCGCCGTTCGACGACACCCGGCTGCTGATCGCGCTGGCCGGCGCCGAGGGCGTCGCCCTGCTCGCGGCGCCCTCGGCGGCCGTCGCCGACTTCCTGGACCGGACCGTCCGGCTCGTCCCGCCGGGGCAGGAGCAGGGCCGGATCGACTGGGACCGCGACCTCCGGGACCTCCTGGCCGCCTGAACCGGCGCCCTGGCCTGACCTGACCTTCCGTGCCGGGCCCTGCCCGCCCCACCCCGCCCCGCCCTGCGCCGTCCCGCCCCGCGCTGCCCCGCAGCGCGAGCGGCGGCGCACCCGACGAGAGGAGCGTTCCGCCATGACCACCGCCCCCGCCCACCCCGGTCTGCCGCTGCCCCCGGCCCCGGAGCCCCCCGAGCCGGCGCGGCCGCCCCTGGTGCCCGACCCGCCGCCCCCGCCCGGCTCGCCCGTGCTCCCGCCGACCCCGCGGCCGCTGCCCCGGCCGACCCCCGCGCCGGCCACCCCGCACCCGGGCCACCCCCACCCCGTCGAGCCGCCCGACTGACTGACCCGACCGGCCCGCCCCCCGGGGCCGGGCCCCGCGCCCGCCCCCGACGTCGACCCCGGCCCCCGGCCGGGAGCGGAAAGGAGCCCAGCAGATGTGGTGGAGCCTGCTCCGCCTCGCGGTGGTCGGCGTCGCGGCCGCCCTCGTCACCTACGGCCTCGACCGGGCCGTCCGGGCGGTGACGGGGCGGCTGCCCGCGCCGTGGGGCGCCGACGGCGTCCCGGAGGTGCTGCGCAAGTGCCGTCACCCGGTGCTGGCGCTGACGGCCTGCCTGCTGCTCTCCGCGGCGCTGCCGTGGATCGCCGCCCCGCCCGCCGCCCGCGACGGGCTGCGGCACCTGGCGGTGATCCTGGCGATCGGCTCCGGCGGCTGGCTGTGCGGCCGCCTGGTGGCGATCCTGGTGGACGGCGCCGCCCGGCTCGCCCTGCACCGCCGGGACCCGGCCTGGGCGGGCCGCGCCCGGACCCAGGCCAGCCTGCTCGGCCGGATCTGCCAGGCGGTGGTCGCCCTGGTGACGCTCGGCGCCGTGCTGATGACCTTCCCGGCGGTGCGCGGCGTCGGCACCAGCCTGCTGGCCTCCGCCGGGCTGGTCGGCGTGGTGGCCGGTGTGGCCGCCCAGAGCACGCTGGCGAACGTCTTCGCCGGGGTGCAGCTGGCCTTCGGCGACCTGGCTCGGATCGGCGACGTCGTGGTGGTGGCCGGCGAGTGGGGGACGGTGGAGGAGATCACCCTGACCACCGTGGTGATCGAGACCTGGGACCAGCGGCGGCTGATGATGCCGATGTCGTACTTCGTCGGGCGCCCGTTCGAGAACTGGTCCCGCCGCTCCAGCCGGATCACCGGCACCGCACTGCTCCACCTCGACCACCACGCCCCGATCGGGCTGCTGCGCGAGGAGTTCGAGGAGTACCTGGCCAAGTGCGAGCTCTGGGACGGCCGGGGCAGCGCCCTCCAGGTGGTCGACACCACCCCGACCACCATCGTCGTCCGGGTGCTGGCCACCGCGGCCGACGGCGGCGACGCCTTCGAACTGCGCTGCCGGCTGCGCGAGCACCTGATCGGCTACCTGCGCGACCGGCACCCGTACGCGCTGCCGCGGATCCCGGTGGCGGAGGCGCCCGCGCACCACCCGGCCGACCGGACGGACCCCGGCGACCCCCGGCCGGTCCCGGGGCCGGCGACGCCGCCGTAGGACCCCGACCCGCTTGACCGGGCCCGCACGGCCGCCCGGCCGGCGCCCGCTACGAAGCCCTGACCAGCCGGGCCGCCTCGGTCAGCACCGCTCCCAGCGGCAGCCCGACCAGGGCCTCGGCCAGGTCGTCCCCGCGGGTCGCGCCCTGGTTGACGATCACCACCGGCGTGCCCGCGCGGGCGGCCCGGCGGACGAAGCGCAGCCCCGACATGACCGTCAGCGAGGAGCCCAGCACCACCAACGCCTGGGCCGCGTCGACGAGTTCGAAGCAGCGCTGGACCCTCGGCCGGGGCACGCTCTCACCGAAGAAGACCACGTCGGGCTTGAGCACTCCCCCGCAGGCCGGGCAGTCCACCACCCGGAAGGCGGCCACCAGCTCCGGCGCCAACTCGGCGTCGCCGTCCGGATTGACCCACGCCGGGGTGTCCCGGAACCCGCCGTTCAGCTCCTCCAGCCGCCGGTCCAGCGCGGCGCGCGGGCCGGTCCGGCGGCAGGCCAGGCACACCACCCGGTGCAGCCCGCCGTGCAGCTCCACCGCCGTGCGGGTGCCGGCCGCGCGGTGCAGGCCGTCCACGTTCTGGGTGATCACCGCCGACACGTGCCCCGACCGGCGCAACCGCTCCACCGCCCGGTGCCCGGCGTTCGGCTCGGCGCCGGCGATCGCCCGCCAGCCGACGTGGCTGCGGGCCCAGTAGCGCTGCCGGGCCGCCGCGCTCCCGGTGAACTCCTGGAAGGTCATCGGCGTCCCCCGCCGCCGGCTGCCGGTCTCCCCCCGGTAGTCCGGGATGCCGGACTCCGTGGACAGCCCGGCCCCGCTGAGCACCACCGCCCCGCGCCCGGCCAGCAGCCGCACCAGCACCGCCAGACCGGCCGCGTCGGCCGCCGTGGCGGCGGGGGGCGTCCCGAGCGCGTCCATGCCGTCCAGGGTAGGACGGCGGGCGGGCGCCGCGGGAGCTCAGCCGCCGAGCAGCTCCGTCACCGGGCGCCCGGGGGCGTACGGCGCCCAGCCCGGGTCGCCGGTGCCGGCGAAGGCCGTCCAGGCGCCGTGCACCCGGGCGGCGAGCCCGGGCGGCGCGGGGTCGGGGCCGAGCAGGCCGTCGGGCCCGTGCAGCCAGGGCTCGTCGGCCAGGTCGAACACGAAGGGCAGCTCGATCGTGTGGGCGGCGCCGAGCCGGCCGTCCAGGGCCGTGGAGCGGTGGCCGAAGGAGTAGCGGTAGGTGCGGCCGCCGCCGGTGACCGCGGCGTGGGCGTCGGCGATCCGGGTCGACCCGGCCTCGAACAGGGCGTGGGCGAGCACCGCGGAGCGCAGTTCGCCCGGGGTGGCGTGCGGCCGGGCCGCGCGCAGGGCGGCGAGCACCTCCGGGGGATCGGGCAGCAGGCGGGCCGCGGCGGCCGCCAGGTCGGCCTCCGTGGTGGACTCCAGGGCGCCCTGCGGCACCAGGTAGAGGTGCGCCTCCTCGGTGTTGGTGCCGATCAGCAGGTCGACGTCCCGGGCCGGGCCGGCGGCCAGCGCGTCCGCCGGCTGCACGGGCAGCACCAGGCCCAGCGGGCTCAACCCGGCCAGCGGGTCGGTGGCGGTGTCGGTGCGCAGGTCGAGGCCGGTCAGCGCGGGCAGGGCGGCCACCAGGCGCTCGTCCGGGACGGCGGCGAACGCCTCGGCCGTCGGCGCGACGCCGAGCACGGCGGCCGCGGCGGCGGTCACCCGCCGGGCCTGCTCCGGGGTGAACGCGCCGGTGCCGCTGCCGCTCTGGACGATCGCCCGCCGGAACAGCCTCCGGGCCTCCGGCAGCGCCAGCAGCGCGCAGGTGAGCGTGGCGCCCGCGGACTCCCCGAAGACGGTGACGTTGCCGGGGTCCCCGCCGAAGGCCGCGATCGTGTCGCGCACCCAGCGCAGCGCGGCGAGCACGTCCAGCACGCCCCGGTTGGGCGGGGCGCCCGGCAGGTCGAGGAAGCCGGGGATGCCCAGGCGGTAGTTGACCGTCACCAGCACCACGCCGTCCCGGGCGAAGGCGCCGCCGTCGTAGAGGGCGGCGCGGTTGGAGCCGGTGATGAAGCCGCCGCCGTGCACGAAGACCATCACCGGGCGGCGACCGCCGTCGGCAGCGGGCGTGTGGACGTCGACGGTGAGGTACTCCGCGCCGGGCACCCAGCCCGGCCCGAAGTAGGGGCTCACGTCCAGCCCGTCGAAGACCCGGGCCGGCTGCGGGGCGGTGGGCGAGGGCCGGGTGGCGTCGCGGACGCCGGACCAGCCGGGGTGCGGTACGGGCGGGGCGAAGCGGCCGGCGCCGGTCGGGGCCGCCGCGTAGGGGACGGCGCGGTAGCGCTCGCCGGCCCGTTCGCGGGTGCCGCGGACGGCTCCCGCCGGGGTCGCGACGACGGGTTCGGTACGGGCGGCCGGTCCGGTACGGGCGGGCGGCTCGGTGCGGCCGGCCGGTTCTGACTGTCGGGGCACGGAAATCGGTTCCTCTCTGGATGGTCCACTGGTGTCCGGCGGGCGGTCAGGAGATGCGGGGGAGGTCCGCCCACTCCGCGACCGCGAAGCCCTGCCCCCGGCGCGCGACCCGGACGGCGCCGCTGCCGCCGAAGTGCGCCGGGAGGAGCAGCGCGTGCCGGTCGGCGGCCTCGCCGAGCAGCCGGCGCCGGGTCGCCCGGGACTGCGCCGGGTCCTCGCAGAAGCGGGAGTTGGTGTCCGGTTCGACGACTTGGAGGGCGGTGTGCAGGATGTCCCCGACGAACAGGGCCCGCTCGCCGCCGGAGTCCAGGGTGAGCACGGAGGTTCCGGGGGTGTGCCCGGGTGCGAGGTCCAACCGCAGGTCGCGGTCGATCCGGTGGCTCCCGTCCCACAGCTGCACCAGCCCGGCCCGGTGCACCGGTGCGACGCTGTCCTCGAAGACGTTCCCGTTGCCCTCGCCGAGCACGCTGCGGTGGCCGTTGGCCGGGTCCCAGAACTCGAAGTCGCGGCGGGGCATCAGATAACGGGCGTTGGGGAACGTCGGCACCCAACTCCCGCCGTCGAGCCGGGTGTTCCAGCCCACGTGGTCGACGTGCAAATGGGTGTTGACCACCAGGTCGACGTCCTCGGGCCGCACCCCGGCGGCGGCCAGCCCGGCCAGGAAGTCCGTCTCCAGGTGGTGCCACACCGGGGCGTGCGGCCGCTCCTTGTGGTTGCCCACCCCCGTGTCGACCAGGATGGTGCGGCCGCCGCTGCGCAGCAGCCAGGTCTGGATCGCCGAGCGGCACTGGTCGGTCGCCGGGTCCCAGAAGTCGGGCGCCAGCCAGTCCCGGTTCCGCTGCCAGGCGCCGTCGGGGCTGTCCGGGAAGAACTCCCCGGGGGTCAGCCCGACCGGGCCGTAGAACTCCTTGATCCTGGTGACGGTGACGTCGCCGAGGACGAGCTGTTCCGGGTGGTGCGCCATGGTTCCCTCCTCCGGTCCGGGGCGCGCCCGGGGCGGGCGCGCCGACGTGGTCCGCGGTCGGACTCCCGGGGCCGGGAGCTCGGCCGCTGACCGCAGGACCGAGCCTCGGCGGCGCGGGCGGCGGGGGCCAGACCCGCCCTTTCCTACCCCTCGCAGGGTGTGGCTGCGGCCCGGCCGTCCGGCGAATACTGGGGGGATGGACGGACCAGGACCTCTCGGCGACTTCCTCCGGGCCCGGCGGACGCGGCTGCGGCCCGCCGACGTCGGCCTGCGCGAGTTCGGGCCCCGCAGGAGGGTGGCCGGGCTGCGCCGGGAGGAGGTGGCCCAACTGGCGGGCGTCAGCGTCTCGTACTACACCCGGCTGGAACAGGGGCTGTCCCGGGGCGCCTCGGCCGAGGTGCTGGACGCGATCGCCCGTGCCCTGCTGCTCGGCGACCACGAGCGCGGGCACCTCGACCGGCTCGCAGCCGTGGCCCGGCACGCACCCCGGCTGCGCCGCCCCCGGCCGGAACGGCCGACGGACAGCGCCCGTGAGCTCCTGCGCGCCCTCGACGGCGTCCCGGCGGTGGTGCTCGGCCACCGCACCGACGTACTGGCCTGGAACGCCCTCGGCCACGCCCTGCTGGCCGGCCACCTGGACCGGGACAGCCCGGACGACCCGGCGCGGCGCCCGAACCTCAACCGGATGCTGTTCCTGGACGCCCACGCCCGGGAGCTGTACGCGGACTGGCCGCGCAAGGCCCGGGCCGTGGTCGGGAACCTGCGCACCGCCGTCGGCCGGCACCCGGAGGACCGGCTGCTGGCCGAGCTGATCGGCGAACTGACCATGAAGAGCCCGGAGTTCGTCGCCCTCTGGGCCGACCACCGGGTCACCCCGTGCGACAGCGCCGTGCACCGGCTGCACCACCCCGTGGTGGGCCCGCTGACGGTGACCCAGCAGATGCTGTCGATCAGCGGCCCGGCGGAGCAGGCACTCGTCGTCCACACCGCGCCGGCCGGTTCCCCCGACGAGGAGGCCCTCGTCCTGCTCCGCCGGGCGGGCGAGTTCGGCCCCGCGCCGCGCCGGGAACCGGGCCCGGTCGGCCAAGTCGGCCCGGTCGGCCAGGGGCGCCGGTAAACCGTTCGCCTTCCCGCGGACACCGCGTTACCCTCGACCGCATGGACGTCATGGACCAAAGCACCACCGCAGCCGCGCGAGCGACCAGCTCGCCGGTTGCCGCCGCCTGACGTACCCCCTCCCCCCCCCCGGCGACCGGAAACGGTCCGCCGGTGGTGGCTCCGAGGCGTTCCCGCCCGGTCCCGGTGCTCGCGCGGCCCGTTCTCCGGCGCCTCCCTCCCCGCGAAGGAGCCACCGCCATGAACACCGACCAGCTCGTCCGCACGTTCCTGGAGTACTACGAGGAACGCGGCCACCACCGGATCACCGGCTCGACCCTGATCCCCCCGCCCGGAGACCCGGTGCTGTTCACCACCTCCGGGATGCACCCCCTCACGCCCCACCTGGAGGGCCGCCCGCACCCGCTCGGCCGCCGGCTGGTCAACGTGCAGCGCTGCCTGCGCACCACCGACCTCGACGAGGTCGGCGACCTCACCCACCTCACCGTCTTCGAGATGCTCGGCAGCTGGTCGCTCGGCGACTACGAGGGCCCGCAGAGCCTCGACTGGGGCTACCGGCTGCTCACCGACGGCTTCGGCGTCGATCCGGGCCGGCTGCACGTCACCGTCTTCGGCGGGGACGAGCAGGTCGGCCCGGACACCGGCTCGCTGGAGCTGTGGCAGGGCCTCGGCGTCCCGGTCGAGCTCACCGTCGAGGACAACTGGTGGTCCAACGGGCCGACCGGCCCGTGCGGCCCCGACTCGGAGATCTTCCTGTGGACCGGGGACACCCCGCCGGAGTCGACCCCCACCGGGGACGACCGCTGGGTCGAGGTGTGGAACCACGTGATGATGCGCCACCGGCGGCTCGACGACGGCTCGCTCGTCCCCCTCCCCCAGCGCAACGTGGACACCGGGCTCGGCCTGGAACGGCTCTCCTCACTGCTGCAGGGGCGGACCTCGGTCTTCGAATGCGACGTGTTCGACCCCTGGCGCCGGCTGCTGCCGCCGCTGTGGCCACTGGACGAGCCCTCCCTGCGGCTGGTCTGCGACCACCTGCGCTCCGCCCTCGTGGTGATCGGCGACGGCGTCCGCCCGTCCACCACCGGCCGGGGCTACGTGCTGCGCCGGCTGCTCCGCCGGGTGCTCACCGTCCTGCGCCGGGACGACCCCCGGCGCGGACTCGGCGACCTGCCGGAGGAGTTGCTGCGGCACACCCTCGACCACTTCCACCAGGAGCTGCCCCCGGAGGTGGTCCGCCGGGTGCTGCTCGACGAGGAGCGACGGTTCGACCTGCTCCTGGACCGCGGCCGCCGGGTGCTCTCCCGCCCCCGGTTCCGCGGCCCGCTGAGCGAGGACGACCTGCACTACCTCCACGACACCCACGGACTGCCCCGCGACCTCGTCCTCGACCTGCGCGGCTCCTGACGGGAAAGCGGCGCGCCGGGTCCGTCGGCGCGTCGGGTCCGGCGACGTGCCGGGTGGGTCGGCGACACGGGCGCCCGCCCCCTGGGCAGGGCCCCGCGGGCGCGGGCATGCTACGGGGACGACCGCCCGCCACCGTCCGGGAGCTGATGATGAGTCACCGTGACCGACCGGCCGCCCGTCCGGGCCGCCGCAGCCTGCTCGCCGCCGCGGGGGGCCTGGCCGCCGGGCTGGCCGGGTCCGCCGCCGCCGCCCCCGCCGTGGCGGACCCGGCCCGGGCGGGCGGGCCGGGCGGGCCGGGGCCGTTCGGCCCGGCCGCCGTGCGGCCCGGCGACCCGCGCTACGACGCGCTGCTGCTGGGCGACAACCAGCGCTTCGTCGGACGCCCGGAGGAGATCCTGGTGGCCGGCAGTACCGCGCAGGTGGTGCGGGCGGTCCAGGCCGCGGTCCGCTCCGGGCGGCGGATCGGCGTGCGCAGCGGCGGCCACTGCTTCGAGGGCCTCACCGCCGACCCGGCGATCCGGCTGCTGCTGGACCTCTCGGCGTTGGACGCGGTGGGCTACGACCCGGTGCGGCGCGCCTTCGAGGTCCAGCCGGGTGCCACCCTCGGCCGGGTGTACCGGACGCTCTTCAAGGGCTGGGGCGTCACCCTGCCGGCCGGCGGCTGCCCGGAGGTGGGCGCCGGCGGCCACCTGGTCGGCGGCGGGTACGGGCCGCTGTCGCGGCGCTACGGCTCGGTGGTGGACCACCTGTACGGGGTCGAGGTGGTGGTGGTCGACCGCGACGGCACCGCCCGCGCCGTCGTCGCCACCCGTGAACCGGACGACCCCGCACGGGAGTTGTGGTGGGCGCACACCGGAGGTGGCGGCGGGAACTTCGGCGTGGTGACCAGGTACTGGCTGCGCTCGCCGCAGGCCGACGCCGAGGCCCGGTCGGCCGCGCCGGACCCGGGCCGGCTGCTGCCGCCGTCGCCCGCCCACATGCTGGAGCGGCTGGTGGAGTGGCCCTGGGACCGGGCGAGGACGACCGAGCGGGCGCTCACCACCCTGCTGCGCAACTTCTGCGCGTGGCACGAGCGCAACAGCGACCCCGGCTCGCCCGGCGCCGGACTGTACGCCGTGCTGCGGCTCAACCACTGGTCGGCGACCGGCTTCTCGATGGTGGTCCAGATCGACGCCGACCTCCCCGGCGCGGCCGCGCTGGTGCAGGACTTCGTCGACCGGGTGAACGCCGGCACCGGCCTCGACGCCGGCGGCGGCGGCAAGACCGTCCCCTGGCTCTACCCGATGACCTGGCCGGGCAACGGCGAGGCCGGCGACATCATCACCCGCCGCTACAAGGGCAAGGCCGGCTACCTCCGCCGCTCCTTCACCGATACCCAACTGGCCACCGTCTACCGACACTTGATCAACGCCGGGGGCAACCCCGAGTGCGGCCTGCTGGTGGTCGGCTACGGTGGGCAGGTCCGCGCCGTGGAGCCCGGCGCCACCGCGGTGGCCCAGCGCGACGTCGTGATGAAGGCGGTGTACCACAGCGTCTGGGCCGACCCGGGGGACGACGCGGCCAACCTCTCCTGGGTGCGCGAGCTCTACCGGGACGTCTACGCCGACACCGGCGGCGTGCCCGTGCCGGGCGAGGTGAGCGACGGCTCGTACATCAACTACCCGGACGTCGACCTCGCCGATCCGGCCTGGAACACCTCCGGCGTCCCCTGACACACCCTCTACTACAAGGACGGCTACCCGCGCCTCCAGCGGGTCAAGGCCCGCTGGGACCCGCGCGACGTGTTCCGGCACGCCCTCTCGGTCGAACTCCCGGACTGAGGCCCGCTCCCCCGCAGCCGGAAGCCGAAGTTGACGGTCCGTCAGCCCCGGATGGCGCCGGTGGCCAGACCGGCCGCGATCCGGCGCTGGACCAGGAGGAAGGCGACCACCACGGGCAGCGCGGTGAGGGTCGCCCCGGCCATCAGGCCGCCGTAGTCCGTACCGAAGCTGGTCTGGAAGGAGACCAGCCAGATCGGCAGCGTCCGCTTGTCGTTGCTGGACAGCAGGACGTACGCCAGCACGTACTCGTTCCAGGCCTGCACCAGCGCGAAGATCGAGGTCGCCACCAGGCCGGGGGCGAGCAGCGGCAGGGTGACCCGCCGGAAGGCGCCCAGGCGGCCGCAGCCGTCGACCATGGCGGCCTCCTCCAGCTCCGGCGGGATCGCGACGATGAACCCGCGCAGCATCCACACCGTGAACGGCAGCGCGAAGGCCAGGTAGGTGAGGATCACGCCGGTCAGGGTGTCGGTCAGGGCGAGGTCGTTGAGCAGCAGGTAGACGGGGATCACCAGGGCGATCAGCGGGATGGTCTGCACGCACAGCAGCGCCAGCACCAGGGCCCGGCGGCCGGCGAAGGCGAACCGGGCCACGGCGAACGCCGCGAGGGTGCCGATGACCAGGGAGATCAGCACCGTCCCCGCCCCGATCACCACGCTGGAGCGGACGTTGGCCCAGAAGCCGTCCGAGCTCACCGCCCGGCGGAAGTTGTCCAGGGTGAACGGCCCGGGCCAGAACTGCGGCGGCACGTGCAGGATCTGGCTGGCGGGCCGGAAGGCGGTCAGCACCATCCAGTACACCGGGAAGGCCATCACGGCGGCGGCGAGCAGGCCGACGGTGTTCGCGACGCGCCGGTTGCGGCGCCGTCTCCGGTCCCCGGTCACTCGACCTCTCCCGTCCGCAGCACCTGGCGCAGGTAGACCGCGGATCCGCCGAGCAGCAGGACGACGGTGACCAGCGCGATCGCCGCGCCCGCGCTGTAGCGGTTGACCGCGAACGACTCGATGAAGGAGTAGACGCCGAGCAGGTAGTAGTCCCGCTCCGGCTGCCCGCCGCGCATCAGCCAGATCTGGCTGAACGCGCCGAAGTCCCAGATCGCCGACAGCGCCGCGACCACCGTGAACAGCGGCCTGATCATCGGGAAGGTGACGTGGCGGAAGAGCGTGGCGCCCCGCGCGCCGTCCACCCGGGCGGCCTCCTCCAGTTCGGCGGGAACCTGGGTGAGCGCCGCGTGCAGCGTGATGGCGGCGAACGGGATCGCCCCCCACACCACCACCGCGACGATCACGGCGAAGCCCTGCCAGGGGTCGCTGAACCAGTTGTGCCCCCGGAAGTCCCCGCCGGTGACCTCGCCGAGCAGCCAGTTGACCACGCCGTAGTCCGCGTCCGAGAGCCAGCGGAAGACCGAGGCGGCGACCATGAAGGGCATCGCCCACACCGCGACCAGGACCCCGACCAGCACCGCCCGCACCCAGGCCGAGACGCCCCGCATCAGCAGGGCGAGCGCCAGGCCGCAGAGCATGGTCAGCCCGGCGCAGACCAGCGCGAAGGCCACCGTGCGCGCGACCACCACCCAGAAGAAGCCGTCCGAGAGGACCGTCCGGTACTGGTCGAGCCCGACCCAGGGCGGCGCGGTGCCCGCGAACAGCTGCTTGCGGGTCATGTCCTTGAAGGAGAGCAGGACCATGTCGACCAGCGGGTAGCCGAGCACCAGCAGGAGCGTGCCGATCATCGGCGCGATCAGCAGGTACGGGGTGGCCCGGCGGGCCCGGCGGCGGCGTCCCGGCCGGTGCGCGGGCCCGGGTCCGGAGGTGGCTGCGGGTGCGGGCGCGGGCGCGGTGCTCGTCATGTCGTGGCCCCGGGGGATCGTGCCACCTCAGTTCTTGTTGATGACGGCGTCGATCCGGCCGTCCGCCGTCTTCGTCGCCTCTTCGACCGTGTGCTTGCCGGTGGCGATGTCCTCCAGCATCTCCTGGAGGATGTTGGCCTTCTCGACCGCCACCCAGCCCGGGGCCGGCGGGGTGACCCAGCCCCGGGTGGCGGCCTTGGCCGCGGAGCCGTTGACCCCGGCCGGGTCCACGTCGGCGAGCTGGGCGGTGTTGTTGGGCAGGGTGTTGGCCTTGATCAGGCGCTGCTGGGAGGTCCGGTCGGTGAACAGCCGGATCCAGTCCTGGGCCAGCTCCTGGTTGGTCGACTTCGCCGGGACGGCCAGCTCGGAGCCGCCGAGGAAGGGCGGCAGCGGTCCGCCCGAGGGGCCCGGGAAGGGGAAGGTGGCGAACTTGCCCTTCAGCGCCGGGTCCCCGCCGGACTGCGGGTCCGCGGCGGCCTCGGCCTCCCAGGTGTTGCCGTAGAACATCGCGACCTTGCCCTGGCCGACCACGGCGGGCTCGTCGCCGTTGTCCTTGGAGCGGTCCCCCACGTAGTAGGCGTCCAGCAGCGCCTTCCAGGCCTTCAGCCCGGCCACCGACTTGGGCGTGGACAGCGCGCTCTGCCAGCGGCCGTCCGTCTTCACGGCGATCTCGCCGCCGGCGTCCTTCACGAACGGCAGTGCGGCGTACCAGTAGCGGCCGGGCAGGTAGAGCGCGGAGAAGGCCGGGTCCTGGCTGCCGAACCTGGCCTTCAGGGCGTCGAGGTCCGCGGTCAGCTCCGGGTAGGTCTCCGGGGCCTTGGTCAGACCGGCCTGCTGGAACAGGTCCGTCCGGTAGATGCCGACCCGGGCGCCGACGTAGTAGGGCACGCAGTAGGTGTGGCCGTTGAGTTCGCAGGGTTCCCGGAGGGCGCCGAGCCACTCGGCGGAGTGGTCGTACTTCGCCGGATCGACGGTGGTGAAGGCGTCGTTGACGATGTAGTTGACGACCTCGCTGTTGCCCATCTCCACCACGTCCGGCACGTCGCGGCCGGCCAGGGCGGCGTCCAGCTTCAGGTTCTTCGTCGTCCACTGCTGGTACTGGACGGAGACGTTCACCCCGGGATGCTGCTGCGCGAACCGCGTGTTGGTGGAGTCCACCAGGTCCGGCCAGCTCTCCTGGGCGTCGACGGTCAGCCACACGGTGAGCCGCTGCGCGCCCTTCGCCGATCCACCCCCGCCGCTCTCGCACGCCGTCGCGCCCGCCAGCACCGCGACGGCCGACGCGGTCGCGACGATGCCGCGCAACCCTCTCGCCATGGCCCCTCCTCATCCGCCGATCTGCTGGGCGCCAATACCCGTTGAACCTCAACTCACGCTGTGGGAACCGACTTTCGGCCATCGCACGATCAGTCGAATACTGACTGGATGTCAGATCAATGCTATCGACACATGGGCCGATCCCTCCGCAGACGCCACCGGTCACCCCACCCCGTCAACTTCAACAATGACGCAAAGGTCACCATCGGCAATCGGGCAACTCTTGACGGTGACGGCCCCCGGTTGCACCTTGGCAGCACACACACCCCCTACCGAAGGATGCGCACGTGACCGAGCTCGGCGCGCAGACCACGGACCCGAACACCCGCCCCCTCAGGGTCAACGCCTGGAACGGCTGGGACCCCCTCCGGCACGTCATCGTCGGCCGTGCCGACGGCACCATGGTCCAGGCCCCGGAGCTCGCGGTCCGGCGGGACTACCCGGACGACGGCTTCCCGCTGGGCACCTACGGCCCGATGCCCGAGGACATGACGGCCGCGGCCAACGAGGAGCTCGACAACTTCGCCGCGCTGCTGCGCCGGCGCGGCATCCGGGTCGACCGCCCGACCCCGATCGACTTCGGCGCGCCGGTCGCCACCCCCGAGTGGACCCAGCCCTCGATGTTCGGCTGCATGCCGCCGCGGGACCTGCTGCTCACCGTGGGCAACGAGGTCCTCGAGGCCACCATGTCCTACCGCAGCCGCTGGTTCGAGTACCTGTGCTACCGGCCGGTCCTGCAGCGCCTGTTCGACGAGGACAAGCGGATGCGCTGGGAGGCCGCGCCCAAGCCCCGGCTGACCGACGCCTCGTACCACGCCGGGTTCTGGGACACCTTCAACACCCAGACCACCGAGGAGCAGCTCGCCCGGGTGCGCGACTACGACCTGGTGCTCACCGAGGCCGAGCCGCTGTTCGACGCCGCCGACGTGGCCCGGTTCGGCAAGGACCTCTTCGTCCAGCTGTCCTTCGTCACCAACCGCAGCGGGTACGACTGGCTCAAGCGGCACTTCCCCGACCACCGGGTGCACGCGGTGACCTCCACCAACACCCACCCGCTGCACATCGACTCCACCTGGGTCCCGCTGCGGCCGGGCCTGGTCCTGCACTGCGGGGAGCGGCTCGCCGACCCCGAGCTGATGGAGTTCTTCAAGCTCAACGACTGGGAGATCGTCGAGGCCGTCCAGCCGGCCAGCTGGGACCACCCGCCGAAGCTGTCCTTCTGCAGCCCCTGGCTGGCGGCGAACATGCTGAACCTCGACCACAACACCCTGTGCATCGAGGAGAACGAGGTCCGGCTGGCCGACCAGCTCGCGCAGTACGGCTTCGAGATCGTCCCGGTCCCGTTCCGCGCGGTCGGCCCCTTCGGCGGCGGACTGCACTGCTCGACCGTGGACATCGAGCGCGAGGGCGGGCTGGAGGACTACTTCCCCCGGCGGTACGGGAGGTACTGACCCCGATGGCGCGCATCCGGGGTGTGATCTTCGACTTCTACGGGACGCTGGTCCGGATGGTCGACCCGCTGCCGCCCAGCCACGCGTCGGTGTTCGAGCGACGCGGGCTGGGCGCGGCCGCGGCCCGGTGGGGCGACCAGTGGTCGGTCGGGCCCGCCGACGGCGAGCAGCACGCGGCCCACTCGGTCAGCGAACAGGCCTACCTGGCCTGGGAGTTGGAGCGCCTCAGAACCAGGGCCCGGGCCTGCGGGGTGCCCGCCGAGGAGCTGGACGGGCTCGCCGCCGAGCTCGACGCCGCCACCAAGTCGCTCCGGCTGGCCCTGTTCGACGACGTCCGCGAGGCCCTGGCCGGGCTGCGCCGGCGCGGGCTGGTGGTGGCGCTCTGCTCAAACTGGTACTGGGACCTGGACCGGGCCGTCGCGCAGGTCGGGCTCACCGACCTGCTGGACGCGGTGGTCACCTCGGCGCGGGCCGGCGCCCGCAAGCCGCACCCCCGGATCTTCCGGACGGTGCTCGCCGAGTGCGGCCTGCGGCCGGAGGAGGCCCTGTTCGTCGGGGACGCCTGGGGCCCGGACGTCGAGGGCCCGCTGGCCCTGGGCATGCGGGCCGCCCACCTGTGGCGGCCGGACCGGGCCGTGGACGGCGAGGCCCCGCCGGTGCACGGCGGGGCCGTGCGGATCACCGGCCTGGCGGCGGTGGCGGAGCTGCTGGCCGATCCTCCGTGACCCGGTGGCGCAGCCGGTCGAGCAGGTTGCGGGTGACCTGCTCGACCGCCGGGTCCAGCCCGCGGCCGACGACCACCGGCCAGTCGGTGGTGCCGGCCGTGAAGACCGTGCCGCCCCGGGTGTACAGGCCCATCGTGGCGGCCCGCGGGCCGGTGGCGTCCGGTTCGCGCTGCGGGCAGTTCCAGTGGCCCCACGCGAGGGTGTGGAAGTCCTCGTTGACCGGCCGGAGGAGGTGGACGCCGAGGACCACGAAGGAGGCGGGCGTGCCGTCCGCACCGGTCGCCCGGGCCACGCCGTCCGGGCCGTAGGCGATGGCGGCGCCGTCGCACTCGTACCCGACCAGCGGGGTGCCGGCGCCCAGGGCGTCGGCCGGGCCGCCGTCCGAACCGTCGCGCAGCCCGGTGCCCCGGTAGAGCCAGTGGTCGGCGTGCTGCACGGTGTAGCCGTCCAGCGGCCGGTCGCCCGGCCACTCCCCCGGCCACATGCCGCCGTTGCGGAAACTCACACCGGTCAGCGAATTCTCCGGTTCGCCCACGCCCTCGGGTTTTTCCGCCCACCACAGATCGGTCGCCGGGAGGTGGGGATAGGCGTCGCCCACCTGGTGGTCGGTGTCCGAGACGAAGGCGGTGTTCCGGTCCGTCGGGTGTATTCGCCACCAGCAGGTGTTGGCGCTCAGGAAGGCCACGTTCCCGCCCCCTGCGATGAAGGATTCCGCCTGCCGGCGCATCGCCTCGCTCCAGTATTCGTCGTGGCCGACGCTGAGCAGCAGGTCGTAGTCGGAGAGGAGGGCGGAATTCTCGTGCAGGTCCAGGTCGGTGCAGTATTCGACCGGATAGCCGTTGCGTTCGAGCCAGCCGATGAACGGGGCGTCCCAGTACGCCAGGTCGATGATTCCGCCGGGCCGGTGCAGGCTCAGCCTGTGGCCGCGCGGGCGGCCGTCGGCGCCGTCCTGGTACACCGGGTTGTCGTAGAGGCTGGCGGCGCGCTCGGCCGCCGGGTGGTCGGCCCGGTTGTAGGCGTGCCGGGTGAAGGTCGACTTCTTGTACAGGATGCGGGCGTGCCGGCCCGGCCGCGCGGGCCTGACCACGAAGAACTCCCGCTCGGGGCCCTCCAGGCTCGCACCGTCCAGCACCGGCACGGCCCCGTCGTCCGGACCGCCGCGTTCGAGGAACAGTGCCACGTAGATCCCCGGCGCCCAGTCCGCCGGGACGGCGAAGGCGTACCGGGGCCACCCCCAGTCCTCGGCCGGGGAGGCGTGTCCGGCGACGCCGTCCGGGTGCGGCGGCGGGGGGCGGTGGACCCCCGGGTGCCAGCCCGTCCGGGCGACGAACTCCACGCTCTCCCCCAGCCGGTAGATGCAGGCCCGGAAGGCCGCGGCGTCGGTCGAGACGTGGAAGGCCAGGGTGTCCCCCGCAATGACGCTCTCCCGGTCGAAATATCCCTCGATCATGCTGCTCCCGGCATTGTCCGAATGATCGGACGGTCACGCTAGCGCGGCCGCCGGTCCGCTTTCCACGGGCCGTGGTTCGGCCAGTCGGCGCGCTCTTCCGGACATGCGGATCCGGGCCGGTCTGCCGTACCCCCGGCCCGGGTAGCGGAAATCGGGTTGCCGCACCCACTCGGGCTGCCACAGCCACGCGGGTTACCACACCCACTCGGGTCGCCACACCACATCGGTTTGCCACACCCACGTCCCCGTCGGGGGAAACCGGAGGGAGAAGACGATGGACAACAGACTCCGCGTCCGTGAACTCATCCTGGGCATCGAGGGAATGGCCCTGCTGCGCAACGCGGTCGGCGGCGACGAGGCCTTTCTGAAGGCCCGGGTCGAGGAGATCCGCAGGTTCGCCACCCAGGACGACGAACCCATGCCGGACGCCGACGCGGAGATCCGCGAACTCGGCCCCGCCGACGGCTACGCCGAGTGGGCGCAGCGGTACGACTCCCTGCCCAGCGCGTTCATCCAGGTGGAGGAGCCGGTGCTGCACGGCCTCCTGGACGGCCTTCCGGCCGGGGTCGCGCTCGACGCGGCCTGCGGCACGGGCCGGCAGACCGCCGCACTGCTCGCCCGCGGCCACCGCACCATCGGGGTGGACCAGTCGCCGGAGATGATCGCCCGGGCCCGGGAGCGGGCCCCGGAGGCCGGGTTCCGGATCGGGCAGTTGGAGGCGCTGCCGCTCGACGACGCCTCGGTGGACCTCGCCGTGTGCAGCATGGCCCTCACCCACCTCCCCGAACTCACCGGGGCCATCGCCGAGTTCGCGCGCGTGCTGCGCCCGGGCGGGCGGCTGGTCGTCTCCGATCTGCACCCCTTCGTGGTCGCGTTGCAGGGCCAGTGCATCTTCGTCCGCGACGAGGGCCGGCTCGGCTTCGTCCGCAACCACCTCCATCTGCCCGGCGCCTACCTGAACGCCTTCGCCGCGGCCGGGCTGGAGGTCCGCGGCTGCCACGAGCCGGTGTTCAACGGCAGCCTCGCCCCGGGCGGCTACGAGGAGTTCGTCGCCGACGCGGCCCGCGCCGCCTGGGACGGCCTCCCGCTGATGGTGGTCTGGGAGGCGGTGGTGCCGTCGTGACCCGGCCGTCCTGGACGGTGGTGCGCTACAGCGAGCGCCCGGAGCTGTGGGACCGCATCCCGGCCGACTTCGCCGGGGTCGTCCCGGAGTACAACCTGCACGGCGACATCGCCGACGACTACTGGGACCGGCTGTTCGCGGAGTTCCCGGCGTACCAGTTCCTGCTGTACGACGAGGAGGGCGGTACCGTCCTCGGCACCGGGCGCTCGCTCCCCCGGGGCTGGGACGGCTCGCCCGAGGGGCTCGGCCCGGGCCTGGACGACTCCATCGCGGCGGCCTTCCGCGACCGCGACGCCGGGACGGCCCCGACCGCGCTCTGCGCCCTCGGCGTGGAGGTCTCCCCCGCCCACCAGGGCCGGGGCCTGTCGAAGGTGCTGCTGCGGGAGCTGACCGCGCTCGCCCGTACCGCGGGCCTGGACACGGTGATCGTCCCGGTCCGGCCCACCCACAAGGACCGCTACCCGCTCGTCCCGATCGAGCGCTATGCCGCCTGGACCAGGGACGACGGCACACCTTTCGACCCCTGGGTCCGCACCCAGGTCGGGGTCGGCGGCGTGCTCGGGCACGGCGTGGCGCGGTCCTCGCGGATCACCGGCACGGTCGCGGAGTGGGAGTCCTGGACCGGGCTCGCGTTCCCCGAGGACGGCGACTACGTCTTCCCGGCCGGCCTGGCCCCGGTGCACATCGACCGGGGCCGTGACCTCGGCACCTACTGGGAGCCCGGGGTCTGGGTCACCCACGACGCCCGGCGTCGCTGAGCAGCAGGCTCCCGCACCGGATCGCGCTCCACGCGTAGTCGGCGAGCAGCGCGGCCCGGTCCGGCGTCACCTCCGGGCGCCGCTCCGCCGGGAGGCTCGCCACGCCGAGGGTCGAGACCGCGCTGGTCCGCAGCCGCTCGTGCTCCGGCCCGGCCGCACCGCCGCCCTGCCGCCGGGCCGTGGCCGCCGCCTGGGCGCCGAGCAGCAGTCCGTGCAGCCACAGCTCGTCGGCGTAGCGGGCGCCGAAGCGGCGGCCGACCTCCGCGGCGGTGTCGGCCGGCCGGTGGGCGCGTTCGAGCGCGGACAGCGCCCGCTCGGTCAGGCCGGTGTGCGGCAGCGCCTCCCGCCAGGGGAGGTGGCCGGCCGGCTCCGGGGCCCAGGAGAGTTGGAGGAAGCCCTCGCCGTTGCGCATGTAGGGCAGCCAGTCCGGCCGTTCCAGCACCCAGCCCCCGGCGAGCAGCGGCCGGGCGTCCGCCTCGCCCAGCGGGCAGGCGGCCCGGCGCACGCCCTGGGCGGCGTGTCCGTTGATGCTGCTGGTGCCGATGTGCTCGACCACGCCGGGCACCGCCAGCAGCGCCATCCGCCCGCGCGGGCGCAGGAACGCGGAGAGCACCTCGTCGTCGTGGCGGTCCTCGCTCCGGCCCGCGAACCGGCGGTACTCCGTCACCAGCCCGACCGGCAGGCAGACGGCCAGGGTGGGCGTGAACTCCTGCGGCACGCCGCGCACCCAGCCCGCACCGGCGAGCGCCGCCAGCCGGGTCAGCGCGCCGTTGCGCGCGTGCCAGTTGGTGTAGAAGACCAGCGCCTCCTCCGGGAAGCGGGCCACCGCCCGGGCCACCAGGTCAAGCAGCGCGGCGGGGGCGGCCACGTCGTCCTGCACCATCAGGTGGTGGGTGGCGTCGGGGGCGGCCTGCCCCCAGGCCACCAGCGCGGTCCGCAGGGCCGAGGGGCCCTCGTCCGGCCGGGGGTCCACCGCCACGTTGCCGACGCCGAGGTGGGCCGCCAGTTCCTCGGCCTGGGCCCGGCGCACCGGGTGGGTCATCACGGAGGCGCTGATGCGGGGCACGGCGGTCATCTCGGGGGCTCCTTCGTCGGGTGGCGGGACGCTCGGACTCTCGGACGCTCGGACGCTCGGGCTCCCGGACGCGCGGACGCTCGGACGCTCGGGAGTGCGGCGGGACCGGGGACCGGGGACCGATGGTGGCAGACGCCGGCCGGACCGCTCGCGGACCGCCCGGGAAAACGACCGGAAATTGGCCGTCCGAATCGTGGACGCGGGCAAGGTGTCCGGAACTCGACGCCTAGCCCAGGCCTTTACGGGCAGGGTAGGAGAGGCCAATTCGCCCCGCCCCACGAAGGAGAACCATGGCTGCCGATCGTCTCGACCTGGTCTCCAAGCTTTACCAGCCGTCAGGCTGGCCGAGGATATTGGAGGTGGCCGCCGGATCCCGTTCCACCGCACCACTCGTGGTCGACCTCGACCCCACCACCTTCTGCGACCTGGCCTGCCCTGAGTGCATCAGCGGAAAACTCCTGAATCAGGGCCGATTCACCGCCGACCGCCTGTCCGAACTCGCCCACGAGCTGGTCGAGATGTCCGTCCGGGCGGTCATCCTCATCGGCGGCGGGGAGCCGCTCGCGCACTCCGGGACCAAGAAGGTGCTGCGCGTCCTCGGCGAGGCCGGCATCGCCGTCGGGGTGGTCACCAACGGCACGCTGATCAGGCAGAACCTGGAGGAGCTGGCGGCGTACGCCTCCTGGGTCCGGGTCTCGATCGACGCCGGGACCAGCGCCACGTACGGCGTGTTCCGGCCCGACCGCAAGGGCGCCAGCGTCTTCGACCGGGTGATCGCCAACATGCGGCTGCTCGCCGAGGCGAAAAGCGGAGCCCTCGGCTACTCCTTCCTCCTGATGTCCCGCCGGGAGGCCGATGGGAAAACGGTGAGCAACCATCACGAAGTGCTCACCGCCGCCGAATTGGCCTATGACATCGGCTGCGATTACTTCGAGGTCAAGGCGATGTTCGACGACGATCACCACATCATCCCGGTCGCCGATTCCCTGCTCACCTCCGTCGAGGAACAGTTGACCCGGGCCGCCCGTTTGCAGAGCGAAACCTTCCAGATCGTCAACTCCTCCACGCTGCATTCCCTCCGGGCGCACCGCGGGCCGGTGCAGCCGAAGCAGTACGAACGCTGCCGGATCGCGGAATTGCGGACGCTGGTCACCCCCTCGGGGGTCTATACCTGCGCGTACCACCGCGGCAACGAGAAGGCGCGGATCGGGGACGCCGTCACCCAGAGCCTGACCGAGATCTGGCGCGACTCCGACCGCGGTCTGGTGAACCCGAGCGCGGACTGCAAGTTCCACTGCGCGCGCCACGCCTCCAACCTGGAGCTGGAGGAGATCGGCGAGGGCCGGGGCGGACCCGTCCTGGACGCCGACTACGACCCGTTCATCTGACCGTGTCGTCCCGCTTCCCCCCGGAGGCGGGAAGCGGGACGACACGCGGGCTCACCCCAGGTCGTTCCGGGTCCGGGCCCCCGCCGCCCGCACGGCGAGCACCCGCGCGTCGGGGTGGCGCCCGTGCAGGGCGGTCCGCAGCCGGGCGGCGGTGCGTTCGCCCTCCGCCGCCGGGCAGACGCCCACCAGGGCACCGCCGCCGCCGGCCCCGCTGAGCTTCAGCGGCAGGCCGACCCGGGCCAGCGCGAGGTCCCGGAGGTCCTCCAGCAGCGGGGTCGACATCCGCTGGAGGTCGCGCATCGCCTCGTGCGCCCGGCCCATCGCGCCGCGCAGGACGTCCAGGTCGCGCCCGACCACGGCCTTCCAGGCCTCCTCCGAGGTGGCGTCGGCGGTGGCCGTGTACTCGGCCAGCAGCGGGTCCCCGGCCGCGACCTGGGCGCGCACGGTGCGGATGTGGTCGCCGGTGGACTTCGCCGTGGCGGAGTCCACCACCAGCACCGTCCAGTCGTCCGGGAAGTCCGCCCGCTCCTGGATCACCGGCAGGCCCGTGGTGCGGCCCGACAGCAGCAGCGCACCGCCCTGGACCACGGCGACCTGGTCCATCCCGCCGCCGTTGAAGACCGCGAACTCGAACTCGTACGCCCAGCGGGTGACGGTGTCGACGTCGACCTCGCCGACCCGGCCGACGGCGGCGGCGAGGTAGGCCTCGAACAGTGCCACGATCAGCGCGGTGGAGGAGGACAGGCCGCTGGCGGCCGGCGCCTCACTGCTGACCCGGACGGGCGGACGGACGGAGCCCGCCAGCCCGGGGAGCCGGTCGCCCAGGTACGCCCACACCTCGTCGGCCCAGCCGCCGACCGGCGCGGTGCCCCCGGCCGCGTCCGGGGCTGACGGCTCCGGCCGCACCTCCACCGTCGTCGGCAGGTCGAGCGCGACGCTGACCGACCGGCCGCCCAGCCAGTCCAGGTCCTCCCCGGACAGGCAGGCCCGGCACGGGACGACCGCGCGTATCCCCCGGTCGGCGGTCACCGGGCCTGGAACCTTCCGGTGCTGCGGAAGCGCTCGTACAGCTCCAGGACCGCGCCGGTGGCCCGGTACAGCGGCTCGGGGGGATTCCGGGGGTCGAAGAAGTCGGCCCGGACCACCTCGTCGAGCCCGGGCGAGAGCTCCCCGGACCAGCGGTGGGCGGCGAAGCAGAGCGCGAAGCACTGGGCCACGTCCCCGCCGGGGTAGGTCAGGGTGTGCAACTCCGGGTCGGAGAGCGAGGCGAAGGGGACCAGGTCCTCCGGGTCGACCCGCAGACCGGTCTCCTCCTCCAGTTCCCGCACCGCCGTGTCGGTGAAGGTGGCGCCCTCCTCGCACGCCCCGGCGGGCAGCTCCCAGAGGCCGTTCTCCCGTCGCTGCTGGAGCAGACAGCGCCCCTCCCCGTCCAGCAGCAGCACCTGCGCCCCGGGCAGCAGGAGCAACTGGCTGCCCACCTTCCGGCGCAGCTTCCAGACGTACGAGCCGACGTAACTCACGTGCTCTCCCTCGTCGTTCGACCCGGTCCGCTCACGCGGTCCGGCCGTCCACGGCGGCCCTGGCCGCGGCTGCGGCCGCCGTGGTGGCCTCGGCCGTGGCGGCCAGCCAGCCGGGAACGGCCAGCGGGTTGCCGGAGAGCCAGCGTACGTACCGGGCGACTCCCTCGCGAACGCCGATCCGCGGCGTGAACTCCAGTACCTCACGCATCCGTTCGGTCGAGGCGTAGCCCCCCAGCGGATCGCCCTCCGGGCGCGGGGTGACGATCTGGCGCGAGCCCGGGTAGTACGGGGCGATCAGCTCGGCCACCTCGCGCACCGAAGTCGGCGTTCCGGTACCGATGTTGACGGTCTGTCCGGCCGCCCGCTCCTCGACCATCGCCAGCACGGTCGCGGCGGCGATGTCGTCGACGTGGACCAGGTCCCGGACCTGGACGCCGCCGCCGTTGAGCCGGATCGGCAGCCCGAGGTGGGCGTGCATCGCCATCCAGGCCACCAGCCACGAGTGGCTGCCGGGCTTGGGGACCTGCGGGTCGCCGTAGACGGAGAAGTAGCGCAGCACCGTGTACTCGGCCGCACCCGGGCCGCCCAGCATCAGCCGGGCCTGGTGCTCGGCCCACAGCTTGGTGTTGGCGTAGACCGAGACCGGGACGAGGAGTTGGTCCTCGTGGAACGCCTGGGGCCCCGCCACCCCCGGGACGCCGTCACCGTACACGGCGGCCGAGGAGATGAAGACCAGCCGGCGCACCTTCGCGGCCGCGACCTCCTCCAGCACGGTCTGGGTGCCGCGGACGTTCGCCTCGAAGGCGACGCCGGGGTTCCGGGTGCAGGCCGCGACGTCCGCGTAGGCGGCGGCGTGCACCACGTAGTCGGCGCCGTGGACCAGTCGGCGCACCGCCTCCCGGTCGCACACGTCCCCGACCACCAGGTCGGCGCCGTGCCGGTCGAGGCCGAACAACGGACGGACGTCCTCCGGGTAGGCGTCGAAGCGGTCCAGCACCGTGACGGCGGCGCCCGCCCGGCGCGCCAGCGCCACGACGCGGCTGCCGACCAGGCCTCCCCCGCCGGTCACCGCGACCCGGGCGTCCCGCAGTCTGCCCAGCCGCAGCAGCAGCGACTCCTCGGATTCGGCGCCCGGGAATTCCGCTTCCGGACGTGTTGCCTGAACGCTGTGCGCGGTCATCTGTTCCCCTCCGGTTCTGCGTTGGAGCGGTGGCGAAGAAAGCATGCAGGCGGACTCAGGAAGCGGCAAGATGGCCTTGGGACGGAACTGACTGATCGTCAAGGCGCCCTTGTCGCACGGCAGGAGGCGCCGGTACGGTCCGCGGGGCCGAGCACACGGATCGGACCCGACCGTTCCGCGCCGCCGCGCGGGGCACCGGGCGCCGAGGAGGGACAGGACACCGCGATGCCAGGGACCAGCAGCACGCCGTACCGGATGAGCGGCTCGGTGATGACCCACCCGAAGCGGCTCGACGCGGCGCGCCGACTCGCCGCCGACGCACCGGCCGGCGCCCTCTCCGTGGTCGTCGACCCGGACCCGACCGGGAAGCCCTCCGTGCTGCGCACCGCGCTGGCCGCCTGGTCGGCGATCGGGGAGGGCGCCACCCACCACCTCGTCGTGCAGGACGACATGATCCTCTCCGAGTCCTTCTTCGAGCGCGCCCGCCGGGCGGTGGAGGCGATGCCGGACGCCGCCCTCGCGCTGTTCGCCCTCTGGGACTCGCGCAACGGCGCGGCCGTCCGTTTCGGCGCCCTGACCGGAGCGCGCTGGGTGGCCGCGGTGGGCGAGTACTTCCCGTGCGTGGCGATCATCCTGCCGCGCGACGTCGCGGCGGGGTACGTCGAGTACGCCGGCCGGCACCTGTTCGGCTGGCCCGACGACATCCTGATGGACCGCTACCTGCGCGCCGAGGACGTCCCGCGCTTCGTCGCCGTCCCCAACCTGGCCGAGCACGACGACCAGGGCAGCATCTCCGGCAACGCCTTCCGCGGGCCCCGCCGGTCGGTCTGCTTCCTGCCGTCGGACCGGCCCGGCGACGAACGGCGGCAGCTGGGCGGGCTGCGGGTGATCCCGTTCTTCAAGTACGGCATCGCCCGCTGCGACGTGCGCCTGCCCGGGCCCGGCCGCCCGCGCTGGCTGCACCTGGAGTGCGAGCAGTACCTGGAGGGGGAGGGCGTCCCGGTCGGCCGACTGCGGTCCCGGCTGCCGGAGTTCGGCCCGGGGATCGACCCGCAGGCGGCTTGGGGGGCCTGGCTCACGGCGTACACCATGGGCCTGGTGCAGCGCCGGGACGGCCTGGTCGCCCGCTCCACCGCTTCCACCGCCGACATTGACGTCGACCCGGCCGTCCTCGCCGAGGCGCTGGACACCCTGGGCCCCGGCGGGCTGTCCCAGAACGGCACCGCGGCGGCGATCGACGCCGTGCGGGAGGACCTCGCCGCGCTCACCCGGCACGGCCTCCGGGCCGGCCAGGAGGACGTCCGCGCACCCCGGCGCCGCCCCGCCGCGGACCGCCGGCCGCCCGACATCGTCGGCGTGCTCGGCGCCACCTCACCGCTGGGCGAGCACATCGTCCGCGGCCTGCGCGACCACGGACACCACGTCGTCGACCCGGACGCCGGACCCGCCGGGCTGAGCGCGCTGGTCGACCTCGGCCCGCTGCTCCCGGAGCCGGCCGCCCGCCGGGTCGGGCCCGACCCGGCGCCGCTGGTGCTCCGGCTCTCCCCGCTCGGCGACCCCCTCGGCGACCCCCTCCGCGACGCCGGGCGGCAGCCCGCCCCCGAGGTGCGCACCGTACGGGTCGGGGACCTCTACGGCCCCGGCTGCACCCGGCATTCGCCGATCGGACGGATGGTCTGGAACGCCCTGCGCAGCCACCCCGTCGTCCTGGCGGGCGATCCCGCCGCGCCGCTGCACCCGCTGCACGTCAAGGACCTGGTACGGGCGCTCTCCCTGATCCTCCGGGACCCTTCGCGGACCGGGCCGTTCACCCTCGTGGACAAGCAGGCCGTCACCACCCGGGACCTCGCCGAGACCGTCCACCGGGTGGTCCGCCCGGTCCCGGTCGAGCTGCCCGCCGACTCCCCGGCCGTCCCCGCCCCCACCTCCGCCGGGTCCGCCCCGGACGGACCGGCGGACTGGCACCCCGAGGTGGACCTCGACTACGGGCTGCACTCCTTCGCGCAGTGGCTCGCCTACGAGGGGATCCACCTGTCGACCGAGGACTGACCCCGGCGGGCGGGAGTCCCCCGTTCGACCTCTGCCGCCAGAAGGTACCTGACAAGATGTCAATGTCACCGAGGACGAGGGAAAACGGGGGAACACCATGGCCGACCTGATCAGCGTCACGGTCGAGGGCACCGACTCGGCCGACGACCTGCGTTCGCTGCGTCAGTGGCTCGTCGAGGACGACCGACTGCGCGGCCGGGTGCGGCTCGCCGAGGCGCCGCCGGCGCCGGGCACGCTGGGCGCCCTCCTGGACACCCTGACCGTGACCCTCGGACCGGGCGGGGTGGCCACCGCGGTGGCCAGCGTGCTGATCTCCTGGGTCCGCCGGCAGCGGGGCAACGTGTCGGTGAAGGTGACCCGGCCCGACGGGACCACGGCCGAGTTCAGCGCCACCCACGTCAGCGGGCTGGAGGCACCCGAAGTACGCCGGCTGGCGGCCGAGTTCTCCCGATCGCTCGACCAGGCCCCCGGCCCCGCCGCCGAGCCGGGCCGCACCCACGCCGCCGGGCCGACCGGTCCGCAGCCCTCCCCCGGGCCCGGCGCAGGAGCGGGCTCCGACGGCAGCCGGGGCGACCACGACGACGAGCAGGCGGCCCGGTGACCCCGGGCGCTCCCGGCGCCCGGACACCGGTCACCGCGCTCTCCTCGCCGGGATCGCGGGCCCTGCTGATCGGCACCGGACGGCACGCGCCCGGTTCGCGGCTGCCCGACGTACCCGCCGTGGCCGCCACCGTCCGCGAGGTCGGCCGGGTCCTGGTGGAGACCTGCGGCCTGCGGCCGGAGAACCTGCTCCCCCCGCTGATCGACCCGCGCGACCCGATCGAGTTCGGCAACGCCGTGGTGGCGGCGGCCCGGGCGGCCGAGGACGTCCTGCTGGTCCACTACGTGGGCCACGGACTGGTCAGCCCCGGCAACGAGTTGTACCTGGCCACCGCCGCCACCGACGACGTCGCCGAGGGGCTGGCGTTCAAGGCGCTCCCCTACCAGGCCCTGCGGGAGGCGTTCAGCAACTGCCGGGCCGGGTCGATCATCGTGGTGCTGGACTGCTGCTTCGCCGGGCGCGCCCGTGGCTCCTTCGGCACCGCGGCCAGCGACGGGTTCGCGCTCGCGGCGCTCGGCGGGACGTACCTGCTCGCCTCGGCCTCGCGCGACGAACAGGCGCTCAGCCTCCCGGACGAGCCCTACACCGCGTTCACCGGCGAACTCCTGCGCTACCTGCGGGACGGCGAACCGGGCGGACCGCCCGAGCTCACCCTGGAGGCCGGCTACCGCCACCTCCGCCGCACTCTCCCGCTGCTCGGACTGCCCGCGCCGGAGCGCCAACTCAGCGGCCGCGCCGGGGACCTGGTCCTGGCCGTCAACCCGACGGCGGCCCCGCCCCCGGCGGTCCTGCCCGGCGGCGCCCCGCCGGTCACCGGCCCGGTGGACGAGCCGGTCTGCCCCTATCCGGGGCTGGAGCCGTTCACGGCCGATGACGCCCGGTACTTCTTCGGCCGCGGCGAACTGACCGGCGAGGTGCTCGCCAAGCTCGCGGGCTGGTCGAGCACGGGCAGGCCGATCGCCCTGGTGGGGCTCTCCGGCGCGGGGAAGTCCTCGCTGCTGCGGGCCGGCCTGCTGCCCGCGGTCAAACGCGGCGAACTGCGCGTCCCCGGCGCCGGCACCTGGCCGCAACTGGTCCTCACCCCCGGCGAGCACCCGCTGGACGCCCTGGCCGGCCTGCTCGCGGAGCCGGCCGGCCTCCCCCGGGCCGACGTGCTGCGCGGCCTGCGCACCGACCCGGCCGGCGCGGCCGCACTGGTGCGCGGGGCCCTGCACCGCCTGGCCGGCGGCCGGGACGTCCCCGGGGGCCGGCTGCTCCTGGTGGTGGACCAGTTCGAGGAGTTGTTCACGGCCTGCCAGGACGAGGCGGAGCGGCGGGCGTTCGTCACCGCGCTGTGCGCCGCGGCGGGCCGGCCACCGGCCGGTCCGCCGGAGCCCGGTACGGCAGCTTCCGGTACGGCGGGGTCCGGTACGGCAGCCGTCCCCCCGGCGACCGTCCTGCTCGGCATCCGGGCGGACTTCTACGCGGCCTGCATGGCCTACCCCGAACTCGTCGACGCGCTGAAGGAACGCCAGGTCACGGTCGAGCCGATGACACCCGGACAACTGCGCCAGGCGATCGAGCGGCCCGCCGAACTCGCCGGCCTCACCCTGGAGCCGGGCCTCGCCGACACCCTCCTGCGCGACCTCCGGACCGGCGGCGACCTCGCCGGGAGCGAGTTCTCCGGGGGCACCCTGCCGCTGCTCGCGTACGCGCTCTGGCTCACCTGGGGCCACCGCTCCGGACGCACGCTGACCCTGGCCGGGTACAGCGCCACCGGCGGGATCTGGGAGGCCGTCACCCGGCACGCGGACCTCACCTACCAGGCGCTGGACCCCGAGGCCCGGGAGGCCGCCCGGCTGATGCTGCTCCGGATGGTCCGCATCGGCGAGTCCACCGAGGACACCCGGCGCCGCCTCGACCTCGCGGCGCTGCGCGCCGAACGCCCACCGGCCGAGGCCGCCGCGATCGCCACCGCCCGCGACGCACTCGCCCGGGCCCGCCTGATCACCCTGGACGGGGACACCGCCCAGATCACCCACGAGGCACTGCTGCGTGCCTGGCGGCGACTGCGCGGCTGGATCGACAGCGGCCGGGCCGACCTGCTGGTCCGACAGAAGCTGCTGGAGGCCGCGGAGGAGTGGCAGCGCTCCGGACGGGACGCCGGGGCGCTCTACCGGGGTGCCGCGCTCGAACTCGCCCGGCGCCTGGACGGCGGCCCGGCGGCCGGGAAACCGGTCGGCCCCCGGGAGCGGCGCGACCCCGCGCCGAACGGCGGAACCGCCCGTCTCACCGGGGAGTTCCTCGCCGCCAGTGTGCGCGCGGACCAGCGCCGACGGCGCATCCGCACGGGCATCACCGGGGCGCTGGCCCTCCTGTCGGTGATCGCACTGATCGCGGCCGGCCTCGCCTACCAGGGGCAGCAGAAGGCGCTCCAGCGCCAGCGCGAGGCCACCGCGCTCGCCCTGCTCAGCCAGGCGGACACCGCCCGCGGCAACTCCCCCCAGCTGGCCCTGCGGCTGGGCATCGCCGCCGACGCCCTGCACCACACCCCGCAGAGCACCGCCAACCTGCTCAGCACCCTGCTCACCCCGTACACGGGCACCCTGACCGGCCCGCGCGGCACGGTCGTCGGCCTCGTGTTCGCCCCCGGTGGCCGGCTCCTCGCCGCCGCCGACGAGGACGGCACCCTGACCCTGTGGAACACCGCCGACCCGGACCACCCCACCCGGCTCGGCGAGCCGCTGACCGTCAGCCCGAACGGGCTCTACGCGGTCGCGTTCAGCCCGGACGGGCACACCCTGGCCGTCGGCGGCGCGGACGGCCGCGTCCTGCTCTGGGACGTCGGCGCGCCGGACCGGCCCCGCTCGCTCGGCGCCCCGCTCACCGGCCCCAGCGGCGTCGCCTGCCTCGTCTTCGCCCCGGACGGACGCACCCTGGCCGCCGGTGGCGGCGACGGCGGCGTCTGGTTGTGGGACGTCGGCCGGCCGGACCAGCCGCAGTCCCTCGGCAAGCCGCTGACCGGGCACACCGGCCAGGTCGCCGCGCTGGTGTTCCGGCCGGACGGCCGGGTCCTGGCGGCCGGCGGGACGGACACCGCCGTCCTGCTCTGGGACGTGGGCGACCCGAAGGCCCCCCGGGCCCTCGGCGGACCGCTCACCGGCCGCAGCGACCAGGTCACCGCGCTCGGTTTCACCCCCGACGGGCACAGCCTGGCCGTCGGCGACGACTGGGGCCAGGTCCAGCTCTGGAACACCGAGGACCCGGCCGCGCCCCGCCCCCTGGGCCAACTCCCGGACCGGAACACCCCGGTGCGGGCGATGAGCGTGACCTCCCACACCATCGGCGTCGCCGAGAGCGACCACACCACCAGCACCTGGGACACCACCGACCCCGCGAACCCCCGGCAGATCGGCGGCACCACCCTGGGCCGGACCAACTGGTCGCTCGCGGCGGCCTTCAGCTCCCCGTCGGACCAGGGGGGCCGGATGAGGGCGGCGGACCAGGCGGACCCGCAGGGCCGCCAGGGCTCGGCGGGCCAACTGCTCGCGACCGGCAGCACCGACGGGACCGTGATCCTCTGGGCCGCCGAGGGAGCCGGCTCCCGGACCAAGCTGCTCAGCCGCCTCGGCGGCCACAGCGGCACGGTCGCCTCCCTCGCGGTCAGCCCGGACGGCCGCACCCTGGCCACCGGCGGCGCCGAGGGCTCCACCCTGCTCTGGGACCTCGGCGACCGGGAGAAGCCGGTCATGCTCTCCCCCGCCCTCACCGGGCAGTCGGCCTCGGTGGACGCCATGGCCTTCAGCCCGGACGGACACCTGCTGGCCACCGGGAGCCTCGACGCCACCGTGATCCTCTGGGACGTCACCGATCCCCGCCACCCCCGGCAGCTACGGCAGTTCACCGCCAACTCCGGCGGGGTCCAGGCCCTCGCCTTCGCCCGGACCGGCCACCTGCTCGGCACCGTCGGCGGCGACGGCGCCGCCCAGCTCTGGGACACCACCGACCCGGCCCAGCCCCGGCCGCTCGGCCGGCCGCTCACCGGCCACCGCAACACCGTCGCCGCCGTGGCCTTCACCCCCGACGGGCACACCATGGCCACCGGCGGCTGGGACGGGACGGTGATCCTCTGGAACACCGAGGACCCCGCCCACGCCCAGCAACTGCGCCAACTCGACGGCCACACCAACTGGGTGGTCGCGCTGGCCTTCAGCCCCGACGGCCACACCCTCGCCACCGGCAGCCTGGACGCCACCGTCATGCTCTGGGACACCAGCCGACCGGCCGAGACCCACCGCCTGGGCCAACCCCTGACCAGCCACACCAGCGGCGTCCGCACCGTGGCCTTCAGCCCCGACGGCCACACCCTCGCCTCCGGCAGCGCCGACCGCACGGTGATCCTCTGGGACGTGACCAACCCGGTCCAGCCCTACGACCTCGGCGGCACCAGCACCCGCACCGGCTCGATCACCGCCGTCGCGGTCACCCCGGACGGCAGGACCCTCCTCGCCGCCGCCGAGGACAGGATCGTCAACCTCAACGACCTCACCGCCCTCGACGACCTCCGCGCCCACGCCCACGCCCTCGCCTGCACCCGCGCCGCCGGCGGCCTCACCGCGCAGGACTGGTCCGCCTACGCGCCGGGCCTCCCCTACCGATCCACCTGCTGACTCCCCCGGCCCGGCCCCGGGGCCCGGCGGTGCCGCTCCCGTCGCCGTCACGGCCCGTTCACGCCGGGCTGCCGCCGGCGGCGGACGGGTGCCGCCCGATGGGGCCTCCGGCCTGCGGCCCGAGGTCGGGGAGGACGCGGATGCCGTGCTGGTGGCGCAGGGCCGAACGGGCCGCGAGGTAGCCGCACATGCCGTGGACGGCGGGGCCGGGCGGGGTCGCCGCCGAGCAGAGGTACACCCCGGGCAGCGGGGTGCGGTACGGGTCCCAGCGGGCCGTGGGGCGCAGCAGGGACTGCCTGACGGTCATCGCGCCCGCGCCGATGTCCCCGCCGACGTAGTTGGGGTTGTACCGCTCGTAGGCGGCGGCCGGCCGCCCCCGGGCCGCGAGCACGGTGTCCCGGAAGCCCGGCGCGTACTGCTCGATGTGGTCGAGGATCATCGGGACCGGGTCCCGGGTGTCCCCGTGGGGCACGTGCGCGTACGCCCAGACCGGGCGCTTGCCCCCGGCGGCGCGGGAGGGGTCGGTCACCGCCGGGTCGACGACCAGGGTGAACGGCACGCCGCCGGGGGCGCCGCCCGCGACGGTGGTCTCCTGCCGGGTGATCGCGTCGTGGGTGCCGCCGAGGTGGACGGTGCCCGCCCGGCCCATCAGGGGGTTGCGCCAGGGGATGGGGCCGGAGACGAGGAAGTCCGCCTTGGCCGCGCCGGGCCCGTACCGCAGGTTCTCCAGGCCCCTGCGGTAGCGGGACGGCAGCCGGCCGCCCGCGACGGCGAGGAACTCCTTGGCCCCGAGGTCGAGCATCACCAGGGGGAAGCGGTCGAGTTCGGCGAGGTCGCGGATGCGGTGGCCGGTGTGGAAGACGCCTCCGTGGGCCGTGATGTCGGCGGCCAGGGCGTCGGCGATCCGGCCGCTGCCGCCCTCCGGCAGGGGCCAGCCCGTGGCGTGCGCGGCGTGCCCGAGCAGCAGCCCGACCGCCGCCGAGGCGAGGGTCGGCAGCCGGCCGACGGCGTGCGCGGCCACCCCGGTGAACAGGGCCGCGGCCTCCTGGGTCGCGAACGGGCTGCGGGGCAGGGCGTGGGCCAGCACCCGGGGCCCGAGCAGCAGCGGCACCGCCGGGTCCCCGGGCGGGGTCCGCAGGTCGGACAGCAGCAGGTCGACCACCCCTCGGGACCGGGCGACCAGCGGCGCCATCAGCCGGGTCCACCGCTTCCGGTCCGGCCCCAGCTGCTCGGCGGTGCGGCTGAGGCTGCGCCACGCGGCCGCGCCCCGGCCGTCGGGCAGCGGGTGGGCGTACGGGATGTCGGGCTGCAGCAGGCGCACGCCCCTGGCCGGCAGGTCGAAGCGGCGGAAGAACGGGGACGCGACGGCCATCGGGTGGACGGCCGCGCACACGTCGTGTTCGACCTCGCTGTCGAAGAGCGACTCGGTGCGCAGGCCGCCGCCGACGGTGTCGGCCATCTCGAACAGCGTGACCCGCAGTCCGGCCCGGGCCAGGGTCACGGCGGCGGCCAGGCCGTTGGGTCCGGTGCCGACGACCGCGGCGTCGCTCATCAGCCGGCTCCCACGGGGCTGAGCTGGCGGTCGGCGAGCCGCCGGTAGGTCACGTCGCCGGCCATCAGCTCGGTGTGGGTGCCGCGGGCCCGCAGCCGGCCGCCCTCGATGACGAGGATGTGGTCGGCGCCGGCGCTCGTGGACAGCCGGTGGGCGATCGTCAGCACCTGGCACCGGGTGCCGATCTCCTTCAGCGCCTCGCGCAGGGCGGTCTCGGCGTCGGAGTCGAGGTTCGACGTCGCCTCGTCCAGGAGCAGCAGGTCGGGTTCGGTGAGCAGCGCCCGGGCGATGGCGAGCCGTTGGCGCTGGCCGCCGGACAGTCCCGTGCCGCCTTCGCCGAGTTCGGTCTCCAGGCCGTCCGGGAGGGCGTCGACGACGCCGGTGAGGTGGGCCGCGGCGAGCGCGTCGGCCAGCTGCCGTTCGGTGGCGTCGGGGCGGGCGTAGGTGAGGTTGTCCCGGATCGTGCCGCGCATCAGGGGCGCCTCCTGCTCGACGAGGCCGATGCGGGACCGGAGGTCGCCCAGGGCCAGTGCGGCGGTGTCCTGTCCCGCCAGGCGGATCGTGCCGCCGGTGGGGGTGTGGAAGCGTTCGATGAGGTGGAACAGCGTGGTCTTGCCGGCTCCTGACGGTCCGACGATCGCGGTGACCCCGGTGGCGGGCAGCTCGAAGGAGATCCCGCGCACGACGGGGGCCGCCGGGTCGTACCCGAACGTGACGTCCTCGAAGGCGATCGCCGTGCCCGGGCCGGTGGTGGCCCCGGCCGTGGCCGGGCCGGTGGTGACCCGGGCCGTGGCCGACCGCTCCCGGGGTCCGGGCTCGGGTTCCTGCTCGATGGCCGCGAGTTCGGTGACCCGGCTGATCGCCGCGCGGCCCTGCTGGAGCTCGCCGAGGGCCATGAAGAACATCACGAGCGGGGAGACCAGGTAGAAGAGGTACATGATGAACGCGGTCAGGTCCGCGGCCGACAGGCTGCCGGTGGCCGTGCGGGCCATCCCCCAGGCGATCACCACGGCCAGGGAGACCTGGGTGCCGACGTTCATGGCCGGCATGAGCAGGGCGGACAGCCGGGTCACCCGGATCCCGCTGAGCCGCGCGGTGTCGGCCAGCCCGCGCAGCCGCTCGGCCTCCCGGCCCTCGGCCCGGGAGGCCTTGACCGTGGTGAGGGCGCCGAGCGCGCGCAGCAGAGCGGATCCGTAGGCGCTGGTGTCCTCGCGGTTGGCGACCGCCGCCGCGCGCAGCGACCGTGCGACGAGCAGGGCCAGCGCGGAGGCCGTGCCCAGGCAGAGCACCGTGGCGAGCAGCAACTGCCAGTCGATCCAGGCCATCACCACGATGCACCCGAGGGTGGTGAACCCGGCGGTGACGAGTTGCGCCACGGACGAGGAGAGGGCGACCCGGGCCAGCGAGGTGTCGGCGACGTTGCGGGTGAACACGTCGCCGTGCTCCAGCCGGTCGAAGGCCCTCAGCTGCGAGTGCAGCAGCCTGCCGGTGAGGGTGGTGCGCAGGTCGAGGACGATGTTCTCGCCGGCCCGGCCGATCAGGTAGAAGTGGCCGGCCGCCAGCAGGGCGTCCGCCGCGAAGAGCGCTCCGGCCCACAGGATCGGCCCGCTCAGGCTCTCCCCGCCGGCCACCGCGCCGATCAACTCGCCGATCAGCAGCGGCTGGAGGAGGGTCGCCGCGGTGCCCGCCAGGCCCAGCAGGACGCCCAGGCCGAGCAGCAGCCGGTGCCGCCGGACGAGGGTGGCGATGTCCACTACTTGCCCTTGCCCAGCACGATCGCCACGACGGCCGCGATCGATCCGGAGAACAGCAGGACCTTCGCCCAGTCCGCCGGTTCCAGTCCGTTCTCGGAGCGGAACAGGAGGACCATCGCGGGGACGGCGAAGACGAAGGCGGCGGCGAACCAGGCCACTCGATTTGCGGTCAGCATCAGTGCTTGCCTTTCTCGGTCAGCTGGTGAGGTGAGCGGTGTACCAGTCGTAGGGGTCCGTGCCCCCACCCGGTCGGATGCCGTCGACGACGAACCCGGCGGCCGCCAGACACCTGCTCACCTCCGTACGGTCGATCAGCAGGACCCGTTCGGTGAACTCGACGCAGGTGCCGTCCGGCTCGACCACCCGGCTGTCCATGGTGAGCAGGTCGGCCGCGTCGAGCGCGACGGTGAACGTGGTGGTCGAGCCGCGGTGGTTGACCGTGGGGACGGTGAAGGTGCCCTGCTCGGCCAGCGGCCGGTACGCCTCCGCGGCGTAGTACTCCAGGCAGAGGCGGGCGCCCGGTACCAGGACCGCACGGATGTGGGTGAGGGCGGCGGTCAGTTCCTCGCGCGTGCGGACGCAGGCGAGGGACCCCATGGTCGAGTAGGCCGTGTCGAACTGCTCGGTGAGGGGCAGCGGCCGGCCGAAGTCGGCCTCCACCAGCGAGACGTTCGCCGGCGGCGCCTTGCGGCGGAACTCGTCGAGCATCGGTCGTGAGTTGTCCAGGCCGACCAGTCGGGCCGCCAGGGCCGAGACCGGCAGGGCGACCCGGCCGGTCCCCACGCCGATCTCCAGCACCCGGGCGCCGGTGACGTACGGCCGCAGCCGCTCGACGGTCTGCCCGACGGGGACGGCGGAGCCGATCAGGGAGTCGTAGACCGAGGCCACGGCCGTCCCGTACTGCGGCGGCGCGTTCACCCGGCCACCTCCTCGTAGTCGAGGACCATGTCGTAGACCGGGTCCTCGCTGTGGTCGTGGCCGGAGTAGCGGACCAGCATCACCTGGAACAGCGGGAAGTCCGGCTCGCCGACGATCCTGCTGCGCACGAACTCGTTGACCAGCCGGTACGCGGACTGCTTGGCGTCGGTGTGGAGCGGGGTCATCGCGCCCTGGTTGTGGAGCAGGGTCGAGGCCACGTCGAAGATCGCCTTCTCCATGCGCCGGCCCGGGAACCAGAAGGCGTGCACCAGCCGGCGCGGCGTGACGGTGTAGACCTCGCGCCACGGCGTGTGCCGGGTGCGGTCCGCGCTGGCCAGCCGGTAGACGAGGTGCTGGTCCTGCACGGCCGGATTCGGCGCGAAGAAGCGCCAGTTGGGGATCAGGATCCCGGCGCCGGTCCGGTCCAGGGTGCGGACCTTGTCGTAGCTGCGGTCGGGGTGCTGGCCCAGGACGGAGGCCACGAACCAGCCGGCCAGCACGACCGGGACGGCGTGACCGGCCACCGTGGACGCCCGGGCCGCACAACTCCTCAGCACGGACGGGCCGTTCATGCTTCCTCCAGTTCTCGTCCACCGCGCCCCGGGGCGGACTGCGGGTTCCGGCGCACCGCCCCGGCGACGGCCTCGGCGAGGAAGCCGCCGGTGAACGGCGCGCACTCGGGCCCACAGGTGATCGACAGGTGGCTGCTGCCCGGGGCGGTGACGAGTTCACCGCCGGTGCCCGAGGCGAGGAACTCCTCGTAGAGCGCGGCGTGTTCGGGGGTGTCCCGCAGGGTCGACTCGGCCGCGAGGACGGAGACCGGAACGCCCAGCCGGTCCAGCGGCCGGCCTCCCGCGTCGAGCATGTGGGCGTAGGAGTAGCCCCACTCCCGTCGGGCCGCCCGCCAGGTGGTGGGGGCCGAGCTCTCCAGCCGCAGGGTGCGGCGGTGGGGACTGCCCTCGGCGAAGGCGAACAGGCCGTCCTTGTCGATGAGCAGCCCCGCCCCGAAGAAGGCGGACCACGGTCCGAGCTTCATCGTCATGTCGATCCCCTGGGAACCGGCGCGCTGCTTGGCGGAGTTCATCAGTTCGGCCGGGTGGGTCGGGTCGACCAGCACGACGGCGTCGACCCGGTCGCAGACCGCGGCGGCCCGGTGGGCGAGCAGGCCCCCGAGGGAGTGCCCGGCGAGGACGCACGGCCCGGAGTCGGTGACCGTACCGCCGACGACCTCGGCCAGGTCCTGCACGGACTCGTGGAGGGAGTACTGCTCGGGGCAGCGGCGCAGGGAACTCCGGTACCCGGCCCGGTCGTACAGCACGAGCGACAGGCCGGGATCGAGGTGGTCGGCCACCAGCAGCCAGGCGGCGGAGGTGTTCATCAGTCCGGCCTCGCACACGAGCGTGCCGCGCCCCGGGGTGCCGGGGCGCAGGTGGACGGTGAGGAGGTTGCCGCTGGAGCACCGCACCGTTCGGCGTTCGAAGCCCTGGTGGCCGGCCCGGGTGGCGACGGTGGCGTAGACCTGGTGGGCGAGGCCCGCGGCCAGGCACGCGCCGAGCCCGGCCATGACGAGGCGGGGGAAGGTCGGGGCGCTCATCCGGCCTCCCCCGTTCCCCGGGCGAGCGCCCGCACCGACGGGTACGTGGCGAGGAACGCCCAGGCGAAGCGGGACAGGCCCATGAACCGGGCGTTGGCCAGGTGGAACGCCCCCATCGCCAGCAGGCCGGCGTCCAGGTGGCGTCCGCGCCCCAGCAACAGCAGCGGGAAGGAGCACTCCAGGGCCAGCACGGCGTGGCACAGCGCCCGGGAGGCCTCGGGGCGCCGTTCGAGCTGCTGGTAGAGCCACTTGTCGCCGTAGGTCTCGGTGCGGATGATCTTGACGAGTGCGTCACCGGAACGCCAGGTCTCGCCGGGCAGTTTGGCCCAGCCCGAGGCGCCGTAGGCCAGTACGGTCTGGGCGCCGATGAACTGGACGGCCGCCTTGCGGGAGGCGTCGGTCCCGCCGGCCCGCCCCAGCGCGGCGGCCGTCTGCACCAGGAACGAGACCTGGTCGGAGCCGTCGGTGCCGAACAGGTGCCGGGGGTAGACCAGGATCTGGGTGCCGGCCAGGTAGGCGTCGGCGGCCATCCGGACCCTGTTGTGCCGCACGGGCGACACCAGGACGGCGGCGGCCAGGGCGCGGGAGCAGTGCAGCGCCTGGGTGACGGGCTCCCGGGCGACGAAGTCCTTGACGGCCTGCAGCGGCTTCGACTTGGCGGGCACCTGGGCCCGGGTGTGGGTCCAGTCGTTGAGACCGCCGCGTCGGCGGTCGGTCCCGCGCACCATGTACTCGACGCTGGAGAGCAGGTGGGTGACGGCGGACAGGCGCTCGGCCGTGCTCAGCGGGTTCGCACACGCCGACCGGGTCAGTCTGCGCAGTTGTGACAGCATCATGTCCTTCTGATCGCGCGGCTGTTGACCTTGCGGCGGGGGCGACCTCCCACAGGGCGTCGCCCCCGCCGGTCGGCCACTACTTCTTGGCCGAGGCCACGGCCGCGCCGACACCGGCGGCGGCGACCAGCGCGCCGCTCACCTTGGCGCCCGCCACCACACCCGCCACGAACGCTGCCGGGGTGGCCAGGACGGGCGCGTACGCGCCGCCGGTCGCCGGGATCTCAGTTGCGTTGATCTTGTCGATGAGGACCGACATGACGTGATTCCTCCACTGATCTGGTATATCGGGGAGGGCACGGTGTCGGCAGACACTTCCATTGTCTGCCGACACCGCGTCCACAGGTGGCCGGAGCGGCCCAGGCCCGGGCCCGGCGTCGAGACCCGCACGGGCCCCGCGCCTTTCGCGCTTCCGGACTCTCCGCGCTTCCGGACTTCCGAACCGTCCGCGCTTTCCGTGCTTCCGTGCTTCCGTACGTCCGCGCTGTCGGCGGGGCGGTCAGCCGCCCGCGGTCTTGTAGGCGGCGTACGCCGCGCCGGCGACGGCACCCGCACCGACGACGGCGCCCGCGGCCTTGGCGATGACCGGCGTGGCGAAGATGGCCGGCGTGGCCATCACCGGTGCGACGCCCCCCGCGGCCGAACCGGGCCGGAGCGCCCCGGTCAACGACGGGTCGGAATTCATCTTCTGCAAGAACATTGCTGGTTCCTTTCCCATGGAAATGGTCCTGAAGGAATCTACGACGGCCTGCAACAGGCCTCAGCAAACCGCGCCGTCCGCCCGGCCCGGAAAAGGCCGGGGGCGGGAACCGCCGCGCAGGAACGGGGAAAGCAGCCCCGAAGGGAAATGATCGACCCACCCCGTTGACACGGCATCCGCCCGCCTCGATCACCGAACGCGGCTCGCCGTGTGGTCCTTGACGCTAGTCAGCCAAATGATACGACGTCAAACTAAATCCATGTGACCTGCGCCACATTTTACCACTGCATTACCAAGGGTTGGCAAACCCAAGAAGAGGCAATAGTTTCGACGGGTACGCCGCCGGAGGCCGATCCAGAGGAGGGGACCGATGACCCGGGACGACCCGGAGGACTGCATTCGGGTCCAGGACGTGTGGCGCCGCTACGGGCAGGGGAAGCGGGCGTTCGACGCCGTGCGGGGCGTCAGCTTCACCGTGCGGCGCGGCGAGCTGTTCGCCCTGCTCGGCACGAACGGCGCGGGCAAGACCTCGACGGTCGAACTGCTCGAAGGACTCGCCCGCCCGCACCGGGGGGCCATCCGGCTGTTCGGCGGCCTGGACCCGGTCGCCGACCGCTCCGCCATCCGTCCGCGGACCGGGGCCATGCTGCAACAGGGCGGCTTCATCTCCCACCTGACCGTGGCCGAGACCGTCGGCATGTGGGCCGACCTCACCGCCGGCTCCCGCGCCGCCACCGAAGCCATGGAGCTGACCGGACTGAGCCGTCGCGCGGACGTCCTGGTGCAGAACCTCTCCGGCGGCGAGCGCCGCCGGCTGGACCTGGCCGTCGCCACCCTCGCCCAGCCGGACCTGCTGTTCCTCGACGAACCGACCACCGGCATGGACGCGGAGGGCCGGCAGGCCACCTGGCGTCTGATCCGGCAGTTGCGGGAGCGGGGATCCACCGTCGTGCTCACCACCCACCACCTGGACGAGGCCGAGACCCTCGCCGACCGGCTCGCGATCATGCACCGGGGCCGCATCGCCACCGCGGGCACCGTCGGGCAGATCGTCGCCGACCACCCGGCGACCCTCTCCTTCGGCCTGCCGGCCGGGCTGCGGGAGGAGCTTCCGCCCGGCCTGTCCCCCGCCGCGCCGCCCGGGACGGCGGACGGCAGGATCACCCTCGCCACCGGACACCTGCAACGGGACGCCACCCGGCTGCTGACCTGGGCCGAGGCCCGCGGGGTGACCCTGGAGCGCTTCACCGCGCGGCCGGCCTCCCTCGAGGAGGCCTTCATCCGCATCGCCGCCGCCCACGGGAACGATGACGACGACCAGGAGCTGACCTGACGTGAAGAGCGTCGACCTCGCGCACATGAAGACCCTCTTCCGCATCGAGTGGAAGCTGTTCCGGCGCATCAAGGGGAACTACGTCTTCGTCGTGTTCGCGCCGCTCATGATCATCGTCGCGATGCGGTTCGTCCACGATCAGCTCGACCTCGCCGCCCACGGCCTGAACGCCGCGCCCGTGATGGCGGCGACGGCCACCGGCATCCTGCTGATCTTCTCCCTCTACTCGTCCGTCACCGGCCTGTACGTGGCCCGCCGGGAGGAACTCGTCCTCAAGCGGCTCAGGACCGGGCAGGTCTCCGACCTCGCCATCCTGACCGGCGGCGCCTCCATGTACGTGGTCGTCACCATCGCCCAGATCGCCGCCGTGGCGGCCGCCGTGTCGGTCATGTCCGGCACCGGCGTCCGACAGCCGCTCACCGCGCTCGCGGGCCTGCTCACCGGCTGCGCCCTGATGGCCGCCATGGCGGCGACCACCGCCGCGCTCTGCCGCACCGCCGAGTCCGTGATGGTGGCCACCCTCCCCGCCCTGTTCGTGCTGCCGATGGTCTCCGGCGTCTACCTGCCGCGCGAGGTGCTGCCCGCCCCGCTCGGCGACCTCCTCCTCTTCGCCCCGCTGTCGGCCACCGTCGACCTCGTCCGGTCCGGATGGTCCGGCGAACTGACCGCCCTCGACACCCTCGCCCGGATCGCCCTCTCCCTGGCCTGGACCGCCGTCTTCGCCTGGATCGCGGCCCGCCGCTTCCGCTGGGAACCCCGCACCTGAGCCGCTCCCCCGTGACCGTTCCGGCCCGGTGGAACCGGCGCGCCCTCCGCCGGCCGGGCCGACGACCACCGGCGACGACCACCGGCGACGCCCGCTGCCCCGCGGTGCCGACCGCGGGGCAGCGGGCGACGAGGCGCCGGCAGTTCACCTGTACCGACTCACCTCCGCCGCTTCGCCCCCTGGAGCACCCACAGCGTGATGCCGACGAGCAGGCCGACTCCGACGGCCATGGCCAAGGCCAGGACAGGATCGGAGGTGCAGGTGGAGAGGAACCCTGCGACCACGCCGCCAACGGCCACGCCGGCGAATGCCTGAATGGTCTCCCTGCGGTCCTTCACGGCGTCAGCAGCTGACCAGGCCGCCGGCCATGCCGCTCAGCCCGCCGACGAACGCCCCGGGCCCGGCCCCGATGCCACCGACGAAGGCGCCGCCCACCATCCCGGTCGCCATCCCGGCCATGCCCTCCTTGGAGACGCACGTGGCGTAGTCGGGCAGCTTCCAGGACAGCGGGTTGTACCAGGGGTCCGCGGTGACGGGGAAGGCGGTGCCCGGGCCGACGTCGACGGTCTGGACGAGCGTGTCGCCCTCGACGCGGTATCTGGTGGGTACGGTCCGGCCGTCGGCATCCTCGGCCCAGGGGGCCGCGAATCCGCCGAGGACCGTCCTGCCGTCGGCTGCGACGGCGGCCACCGCGCCTCCGTCGAGCGGCACCAGGCGCGCACCCTCGGGCAGGCCGATGCCGTAGCGGTACTCGCGGGGGGCGGTGGCGTCCTTGAGGACGGTGAGCGCGCGGATGCCGCCGCCGTCAGTGGCCTGGACGGCCAGGTCGGTGGCCGGGGCGGCACCGACGTACACGGTGGTGCCCCGGCCGGCCCGGACGCCCGGCACGTCCCGGGTGTCCGGGAGGTCGATGGACACCGTGACGCCGGTGGAGCCGACCGCGGTCGCGGGCCGGCCCGAGCTCTCCGGCACCCCGGCCAGGCCGACGGCAGCGGGGGCCAGCGCCGCGGTGCCGGTGGCCCGTTCGACGACCGCCGCCACCGCGGCCGCCGTGGAGTCCGCCGGAGCGGGGACGGTCGGTGCCGGCCCGGTCGGTCCGGCGGCGGCCGCCGCCCGCGCGGGCAGCGCGAGGACGGACAGCGCTGCGACACCGGCGAGGACGACCGGCAGGCGGTGGCGACGTATCACAGGGGCTCCTTCGGGGATCCGGATCTTGCGAGGCCTGCGAGTCTGTCCGGCCCGGCGGTCCCGCTTCGTCGCCCGGTGTTGACGGGATCGGCCCCGCTGTGGACGGATGTTGACGATCGGCCGTCGGCGCCGCTCGCCGGAGCCGCGTGATCGCCCGACCGCGGCGCGGGCGGCTCGGCCGCAGCGGATCACGGTCGCACCGTGGCCGGTACGTGATCCACTCGTTGCCCAACTCGTCGGGTGTCGTGTCGATATCGAGACGAACCGGCACGATTCTGGACAGGCACCGACGCCGGGCCGAACCAGTGGGGGACCGAACATGAATGTCGCGGAGCGGTACGGGGACGTGCGGTTGTGCCGCGTCGGCGCGTTCGCGCTCAGCCTCGCCCTGCTCGCCGCGACGTACGCCGTCCTCCAGGAGCACCACGAGGTCCTGCTGCTGCCCGGCGCCGAGTGGCCGCCCATGCTCGCCCTGGCGATCGCCACCGGCCTGCTGGTGCTCGGCCGTTGGCGCCACTGGGCGTTCGCGGGGGCGGCCACGGCCGCCGCGGTCCTGTCCGGGGTGTCGTTCCCGCTGATGCCGGCGATCTTCGTTCTGCTGCGCTCCGGCCGGTACCGCACCGGCTCGGCGCTGGCTCTGCTCCTCGCGCTCAGCGGCCTGCTCAACGACCGGGTCAACGTGCTGATGCTGCCGGACGCCCTGGCCTCGAACGTGGCTCACGGGGTGGTCGAGACCGTCATGGTGGTGCTGGCGGCCCTGCTGGCCAACCGCCAGGAGCAGCTGGCCGCGGCCCGGGAGGAACTCCGTGCGCTGGCCGAACGCGACCGGGCGCAGCGGCTGGGGCTGCGGCTCGCGGAGATGGCGCACGACGGGGTCGGGCACCGGATCAGCCTGATGCTGCTCCAGGTCGGTGCGATCGAGTCGGCGGCGGGGCCCGGCCAGGAGACCGTCCGGGCCCGCTGCGGGGTCGTGTTCGAGGCCGGGCAGGCGGCGATGGCCGAGTTGTCCCAGGTGGTCGGCGTGCTGCGGGAGGGGGAAGGCCCGTCGGCCGTGGCCGGGCGGACCGGGCGGCCGGGCCTCTCCGACCTCGGCGCCCTGGTGGACGTCTACCGCCTGCACGAGCAGGAGATCGATCTCCGGTGCGACTGGCCGCCGGGCCGGGTGGTGCCGCCGGAAGTGCAGGAGGCGGCGTACCGGTCGGTCGAGGAGGGCCTGAGCAACGTGCTGCGCCACGCCGCCGGCGCCCTGACCCGGGTCGACTGCGCCGAGCACCGCGACCGCCGGACACTCGTCGTCGAGGTCCTCAACTCGGCTCCACCCGAACGGAGTCCGACCGCGCCGGGCGGCCCCGGCATCCGTGTCGGCACCGGCACCGGGCTCGCGGCGCTGGCCGGGCGCATCGCCGCCCTCGACGGCACCCTCACGGCGCGGCCGACGCCGGACGGCGGGCACCTGCTGCGGGCCGAACTCCCCCTGTTCCCGGCCGGAACCGGTGACTGAGGCCGGCCCGGGGATCCGGGTGGTACTGGTCGACGATCAGGACCTCGTGCGCGCGGGCACCAGGGCGATCCTGGAACAGGCGGGCGGCATCGAGGTCGTCGGGGAGGGCGCCGACGGCCTCGACGTCCTGCGGCTGGTGCGCGGGCTCCGGCCGGACGTGGTGCTGATGGACCTGTGCATGCCGCGGATGGACGGGGTCCGGGCCACCGAACTCGTCCGGGCCCTGGAGGATCCGCCGTCGGTGCTCGTGCTCACCGCCTTCGAGGACGACGCCTCCGTCCTGCGGGCCATGCGTGCCGGAGCGGGCGGCTACCTGGTGAAGTCGGTTCGCCCGGCGCAGCTGGTCGCGGCGGTCCGCTCGGCGGCGACCGGGGACGCGGTGCTGGTGGCGTCCGTCCTGCGCCGGCTGGTGACCCGTGTGCAGGAGACCGCGCCGGGGCTGTTCGCCGCGGAGCGGGAGCGGATCCCCCTGCTGAGCGGTCGCGAGCGGGAGGTCCTGGGCCTGATCGGCCGGGGCATGGCCAACGACGACATCGCCGGCGCGCTGCACATGAGCCCGTCGTCGGTGCGCACCTACGTCTCCCGGCTGCTGGCCAAGTTGGGCGTGGCCAACCGCACGCAGGCCGCGCTGATCGCCTACGAGGCCCGGCTGGCCGAAGGCCGCGTCCCGCCGGAGTGAGGCACGTGCCGTCCGCGGCACGCCGCGCTATCCGGGGTGCGACGCGTCCAGGTCCCGGGTGATGGCGCGGATGGTGTCGAAGGTCTCCTGTTCGTCCTGTTCGTCGCCGTAGTCGCTGAGCTTGACCACCACGGTCCGGGTGACGGGGTCGACGTAGATGTACTGGCCGTGGATGCCGAGGGCGGAGTAGTCCTTCCCGTCGCCGCCCGGCGGGTGCCACCACTGGGCGGAGTAGCCCCAGCCGTCCACCTCGTGGGGGGCCGGCCTCGCGACGGCGAGACCGGCCGGAGGCGGGGCGGGGGCGGGGCGGGGGCGGCGCGCCGGGTCCGGGGGGGTAACCCGCGCGCCGCCTGCCCTGCCCACGGACCTCCGGCTACCCCCGCACCTCCACTTCATGCACCGCCCGGGCGGGCGGTGCTCGAAGCGGTGTCGCCTGCCCGGGCCGGTCCACTCGGACCCAGGCGCCCGGTCCGCCGGTGCCCCGCACACCGGGCAGGGCACCGGCCCGTCCATCGTCCGGGCCACCGCCCGGATCGCCGCACCCTCATCCAGCACGTTCCCGCTCACCAGGGGCGACAGACCGGAGAACACCGTCCCCACCATCGTGTTGGCATCTCGAATGGTCTGCCGACAACGCCGGTGACGCTTCGTCACCACCGACTACGGGACAGCGCCATCCACCGGACACACCCGCCGTCATCGGGGTGCCTCACTCTCACGCGCTCTGCCTCGTGATCGTTCTGACCGCTCGGTTGCTGCCGGGCGGCAACCGAGCAGCCCAGCACGACGAGGCGAACGCAGTCTGATGCGGCACTAGTTGGTGCCGGAGGTCAGCTCGCTGAACAGTTTGTTCGCCGCCTCGGAGGCAAACTGGCGCTGGAGCTCGGCGCGGGCGATCTGCTTCTTGAACTCGCCCTCGTAGCCGGTGAAGCCTGCGTTGTGCATGGCGTCGGTGATCCACGTCGCGAACGCCTGGTAGTTCCAGATGTGCGGCAGGCAGGTCTGCGAGTAGCTGTCGAGGAGGCTGGAGTCGCCCTCCTTGGCATGGCGGATCACTGCACGGGCGAAGACCTCGGAGTCGTGCAGGGCGAGGTGGATGCCCTTGGCGCTCATCGGCGGCACGATGTGCGCGGCGTCGCCCAGGAGGTAGAGGTTGCCGTAGCTCATCGGGTCGAACACCACACTGCGCAGCGGAACGATCTGCTTGGACAGGATCTGCCCACGCGAGGGCGGCGTGCCGAAGCGGGCCTCCAGCTCGCTCCAGATCCGCTCGTCCGGCCACTGCTCGGGGGTGTCGTCGACCGCGCACTGCAAGTAGATCCGGCTGGCTTCGGGGCCGCGGGGGATCATCCCGGCCAGTCCCAGTTCGTGGATCGCCATGCCCGAGGGCTTGGTCTCGGTGGCGGCCAGGACGCTGAGCCAGGAGTAGCCGTACTCGTGGGAGTACTCGGTCAGCGCGGAGGCGGGGATGGAGCGGCGGGAGACGCCGTGGAAGCCGTCGCAGCCGGCGATGAAGTCGCAGTCGATGGCTCGCGCCGCGCCGTCGGCGTCCCGGTAGCGCACCACGGGGTGGCCCTGGGCGAGGTTTTCCAGGGTGACGTCTGCGGCTTCGTAGCGCAGGTCACCGCCCTCGCGGAGGAAGACCTCGGTGAGGTTGCGCACCAGGACCTGCTGCGGGCAGTACATGCTCTCGTTGTCGTCCTCGTCCACGTCGATCGGCACCGCGTGGCCGTCGATGTAGAAGCCGCCCTCGCTGTACGGGATGGGGTCGCCTGCGAGGACCTCCTCCAGGCCCCATTCGCGGAGGAGGCGCACGCCGAAGGTGTCGATCGTTCCGGCGCGCTGGCGCTTCTCGACGTAGGCGCGAGGGTGCTTCTCCAGCACGACGCAGTCAACGCCGTTGCGCAGCAGGAGGTTTCCGAGAGTCAGACCGGCGACGCCGGCCCCGATGATGACGACGGCCGTGTCGCCGTGGGTCTCAGTCATGCGTGCGAGCCCTTCATGATCCGTACAGTGGTCGGTACGCGCCGAGCGCGTACGTCGCGGCGCCGGCCGTGAGGTCGAAGGGCCGGCGCTCGCTCGCTGTCCACTCTGGAAGACCCGGCGGGCTGAGGACCACTGGTAAGTCGACACCCGATACCGGAAACCCGCCAAGATGGCTCCGGTGTCGTGCGCTGTGCACCGTGTTGTCGTGGTCGTAGGTTTCGGTCCGGCCGATGAGGCGGCTGCGGTGTTCAAGGGCGTGGATGTTCGGGGTGGTTGGCCAGGTGAGGCGGACGAGGCCGTGGCCGAGGGCGTAGTCGCGGCGTGCTTCTCCCGGGTCTCGGTCCGCAGGGGCGTTGCGGTCGGCGGTCTGGCCGAGGGCTTACCGCGAGTTGCCCGGGCGAACGGCAGGGAAGAAGCCGGTGGGGCTGGATGTGGCGATCGAGAAGACCCGGGGACGGACAGGACCATCCCCTGGGCGCGGGCTTCCCAGGGGTGGCACGGACAGTCAGCGGAACAGGCGGAAGAACCCGCGTACCTGCTTGACCAGCGACTCCGGCTGCTCCAGTGCGGCGAAGTGGCCACCATGCGGTAGCTCCTCGAACCAGCGCAGGTCGGTGAATCGCAGCTCGGCCTCCCGCCTCGACGGGCGGGTTATGTCGCGCGGGTAGACCGACAGCCCGGATGGCGCGGTCACCTTGTGCCGGAAGTCGGCGAAGCTCTCCCAGTACAGGCGTGCCGACGACGTGGCCGACGCGGTGAACCAATAGACCGAGATCTCGTCGAGGATCGTCTGCCGCGACAACGCGTCCTCGGGATGGCCGTCGTTGTCCGTCCACGCCCAGAACTTCTCGGCGGTCCAGGCGGCCTGCCCCGCCGGGGAGTCGGTGAGGCCGTAGCCGAGCGTCTGCGGCCGGGTCGCCTGGATCGCCGAGTACCCCCGACCGGTGCGCCGCATCTCCTTCTCGGCCTCGAGATTCGCCAGCTCCGCGGGCGTCGGGTCGTCGAACGTGCCCGCCGCCACGGATCCCAGGTTCAGGTGCACGCCGGCGACTCGCCCGGGCGCCACATCGCCCAGCACCGCGGACACCGCCGAACCCCAGTCACCGCCCTGCGCGCCGTACCGTTCGTAACCCAGCGAGACCATCAACGTGTCCCAGGCGCGCGCGGTGCGAGTGATGCCCCACCCGGTTGTCGACGGTTTGTCACTCCAGCCGTACCCGGGCAACGACGGCGCGACCACGTGGAACGCGTCCGCCGGGTCGCCACCGTGCGCGCGCGGGTCGGTGAGCGGGCCGAGGACCTCCAGGAACTCGAGCACCGAACCCGGCCACCCGTGCGTGAGCACGAGCGGGAACGCGTCCGGCTCCGGCGAGCGGACGTGCAGGAAGTGGATGCCCAGCCCGTCGATCGTGTCGCGGTACTGCGGGAACACGTTCAGCCGCTCGGCGAACCCGAAGTCGTAGTCCTCGGCCCAGCTGCGGCAAAGCTCCTGCGCATACGCCAGCGGCAAACCCTGTGACCAGTCGTCCACCGGCTCGCGCTCGGGCCACCGTGTCCGTCGCAATCGGTCGCGCAGGTCCGCGATCTCGGCTTCGGTGATGCTGACCTCGAATGGCTCGGCGGACATGGCAAGGCTCCTTACTGGTCAAGGCACTATCGGATCAGACGCAGGCGGACCGTCAGCTCAGCCGGCCGGCACCATGGAGCCGGCAGCGTGCGCCCGCACGACCCCGGGCTCCGGGCGGGACACCCGGTCGGGCCTCAACGCGCCGGCCGGCGGCGAGGAACGCAGGACACGGTGATAGCCGGCCGTGCCGCCGCGCAGGGACTCCAGGGAGAACACCCGCAGGATCACCACGAGCTCGGCTCCGGTGACGTCCACGCTGTGGCGGCTGGAGCCCTCCGTCGGGCGCGCCCGGTCCGGGGCCGCACCGAGCAGGTCGGCGTCCACCCCGGGTAGGAGACCGGCCTCCGCCGACGGCGAGAGCGTCGAGCTGTTCGGGATCGGCGAGCTCGCACACCTTCGCCCTGACGAGCCGACGCGCGCACCCGTGCTCCGCAGTCCGGTGCTCCCATGGGAGCTTCCCGGTCAGCCAGTCGGAGTCCTCGGCGGCAGCTTCCAGCACCGTCCACTCGTCATGGCCAGGAGTCATGGGATCCTCTCTCAACGTGACCATGTCGATCCTGCCACGGCCGTCCACCGTGGCACTCGGGCTTCGCGCCACCGAGCGGGCCCGGACCGGTGGACGGGGGTGCGGGCACGTTGCGGTTGACATTCCAGGCCGTCCGGAAGGATGAGAAGCAGTCGTTCGGGGACGGCCGACATGGCGGCGGCCGGGCTCCTCGGCTGGGGAATCCGGCTGTCCCTGTTCCGCGTGCAGGACTACTGGAGGTGGTCCGGTGTTCAAGGCTGCACGTACCGTTATGACCTTCGCCGCAGCCCCCGAGGCGTCGGCCCGGTGGTGGGGTGAGCTCCTGGACGTCCCTGTAAAGCTGGACGTCAGCGACACCGGGGCGGTCTACGCCTGGGTCGAGATCGGCGGGGCCGAGGTCGGCTTCCACCCGGCGGACGATGAGCGCAACCCCCGGGGCGGCAGTCTCTGCGGGAGATCTTCGCCGACAGGGACTGTCGTGTGGGAAGGGAGGGGCCGTCGACCTTGGGTCCCTTCCGAATCCAGCTTCGATTCCTGCCTGATTTTCGCAGCTCAGAAGCCATTCTGACTGCTGGCGAGGGGTTGAAGGGACTCAACTTCCTCGTTATAAGCGTTCTTTGCGCTACCGGGGGTGCTGCTCGTATGCAGGCGCGCGTAGGTACGTTCCTGAGAGTGCTGATCACCATTGGGAAGTTGAGTCCCTTCAGTCCCTGACGGCAGGCCTATATGCTTTCTGACCTGGCCTTTTGTGGCAGGGACCAACTACAGGAATCCTCACCGTTCCAGCCCCCCGACCACGGATTCAGTCGTCGCCGTACTCCACGGCCTTCCAGCCATCGGGAAGCTCGCGGACCTCGAAGCCCGGCGCGAGCACCTGGTGCACGGAGGAGCCGTCGTCCCAAGCGGCGAGGGAGGCGTGGACCGTCGAGATGATCGGTTCCCCGGCGTTGTCGAAGAGCACCACCGGCTCCAGGGAGGAGCCCGCGATCGAGCCGGAGTCCTCGGCGATCGGCACCCAGCCGATCACCGGGACGACCATGATCTGACAATCCTCGGGGGAGGCGATCGCCACCCGCCAGCCGTTCGGCGCCGCCGAGAACCCTGCGAGCCCACTCTCGTTCGTCATGGCCACCACCCTGGCGCCCCACCGGCTCCCGCGTCCCGGACTTCTCCGGATTCGCGCGGCCGGACGGGCAGGAGCGGAGCACGGCGGTCAGGCGGTCGCCTCCTCCGTCCGGTCGAACTGCAGGATGACGGCCCGGCCGGCTCGCTGCTGCCCCCGCAACTGGCCGGTCTGCTGCACCAGATGGTGGAAGAGCCCCTGCCCGGCGCACGGTCCCTGTTCGCCCAGGCCCCGGCTGCTGTTCCCGGGCCTGGTCCCTGGGAAGCCCATCTCGACCCACGCCATGACGCAGAAGCTCAACCGCCACGGAATCGCGGTCCGCGCGGCCCGAAACTCCGCCCTCGCCGCGCTCGCCGCCGACCTCCCCAGCCCCATCCTCGCCGATCTGACCGGCATGCACCGCCACACTGCCATCCGCTGGGTCGCCTACGCCCGACGCGACTGGGCCGAGTACCTCGCGGCACGCGCCGAGGAACAAGGGCGGGATGGTCACGAGTAGGGCTGAGCGCGGCAGGGAGGCACCATCCGCAGCCCGCTTTTCGAGTGGCGAGTGATCATCTCCTGAGAACCGAGTCGCATGTGGTCGGGGCGATGACGGGCGTGCCGCTCAGATCTTGATCAGCGGGTCGTAGGGTTCATCCTCCGGCGTGAGGATCAGGATGAAGTCCTGGCCCGCATCGGTCGCGACCTCGCGCAGGCGGGCCAGGACGTCGGCCTCAGTGGGAAGGTCAAGGCCGAGAGCTTCGGCCGCACGGTCCCGCCGAACTGCCAGGTCGGGCATGTCTTCCACGTACTCGGCGGCCAGCTCACCGCTCTCCTCCGCGGTGAACGCTCGGCAGTCGCGCCACCAGGGCGCGACTAGGAGGAGCCGCAGGAGTTCCGGCAGGCCGATCGCGACCAGAGCCGCGCCACCTCCGGAATCCGCGTACAGGACCGGACGTTCCTCCCCGCCATCGCCACAGAAGAAGTACGTGCCTCCTGCTCCATCACCCGCGAAGCCCTCCAGGGCCGCGCCCGACGCGAGGTGGACGTCCTCGCCGTGGTCTCCCCGGTCGAGGTCAAAGTCGCCCGGCCAGGCGAGGAAACGGGCGGCGTCGGCGTGTTCGTAGATGGCGGTGATCAGCGATTGCATGCGCCGCACCTTAGCGACCGGGAACGACACTCACACGCTTACCGGCAACACACCGACCGGGAATTTATGGCGGTGAGGATCAAGACAGCAAGCGGATGTTGGGGGACTGCGCGCTGGTGGCGAGAGGATGAGCGCAGTGGGTACAGGCTTGGCTCACGGGGCGAACCATGTTTGTGCATGCTTCCCCCAAGGGGTCGGCCCCGACATCGAAGCGCGACACCAGGGGGTTGCGGCCAACGGCCCCGACGGCCGGGCCTGCTGGAGACCCATCCTCATGTCGAAGGCGCCCACCCACCACGACGTAGACCGGACATTGACCCGACACGCGCACCGCGAGCACCGGTACGTCTGTGAGGCGAGGCCGCAGTCCGATGCCGCGCGGTGGGTTGTCCCGCCAGCGGTCGACCGCGCGCACGTACCCGTGCGCCTGGGGGCTCATGGGCGACCAACGGCCAGGCGTAGGCTCGCCGTCATGCGCTCCGTGGTGTTCGACATCGGCGAGACCCTGACCAGCGACACCCGCTACTGGGGCGACTGGGCCCGCTGGCTCGACGTACCCACACACACGATGTCTGCCCTGGTCGGGGCAGTCCTCGCGCAGGGCCGTGACAACGCGGACGCCATCCGCATCGCAAGGCCCGGCGTGGACGTCGCCGCCGAGTGGCAGGCCCGGCAGGCGACCGGCCACGGCGACGCACTCGACGAGTCCGACCTGTACCCAGACGTTCGCCCCGCTCTGGCCCGGCTGCAGGCAGCGGGAATGTGGGTGGGAATCGCCGGCAATCAGAACGCGGCGGTCTCAGGGCTGCTACGCGACCTCGGCCTGCCGGCCGACGCGATCGCCACCTCCGGCGAGTGGGGGCTGTCCAAGCCGAGCCCGGCCTTCTTCGAACGCGTGAAGGAGTGGGCGCCCGGTGCGCCCCACGAGATCGCGTATGTCGGCGATCACCCCGCGAACGACGTCGCACCGGCCCAGGCCGCCGGGCTGCGTGCCGCACACCTCCGCCGAGGCCCGATCGGTCTCACGACCAGCGCGCCGAGTGCGGACTGGACCGTGAACTCGCTGACCGCGCTGGCTGATCTGCTGGTCGGCGAGTAGGAGGACCGCCCCGGCGGCATACCCGCCGGGGGCCAATCCACCCGGCGCCGCTAGACCGCACGGGTCTCCCCCCGGGCCTGCGTGTTCCGCCTCATGGCCCGAGGACTTGTGGGATCGGTCACCCTGGCGCGGTCGTCGGGAGGATCCTCCGGCTGGTGGCTGTGCCGGAGCGTAGGACCGGGCCTGGACTCGAGTCCGGCCCCGGTCCTGGATGCGATCGGTCGGCGAGTGGTTCGGGCGGCCACCGGGTGAGGATCATCTGGGTGCCTCCGGAGCCGGCCGCGATCGCCTTCACCACACCGTCGCTCGGCCGTGCCAGTCCGGGTCTCCGGGTCGTCATGAACGCCGAGGTCCATCGTCTCTTTATCGACCGTGAGTTGTGCTGTTCGTGATGTCCGTCTGGGCCTGTGACCTGGACGTCATGGGCTCGTTTACCGACCGGGACCGGGATGTCTGTCGTGTTCCGGAGTCGGTACGGAGAAGGCCGCCCGCTCCAACCTCCGCTTCCAAAACCGCCGCGTCGCCGACCTCGAAGCCCAGATCGCAGCTCCGGCAGGCTGATCCGAGCTACGCGGGGCGAAGAACGGGGTCGATCTCGGCCAGGATGTCGTGCAGCTGACGGGCCCCCAGGGCAACGCGGTCGTCGGTGTCCTGCAGCATCTCCTCGCACAACTGCATCGCTTTGTCCCGGTCCTCGGAGAAGACGCTGAACACATCCACGATTGCGCTGTGGATCCAATCGCTGTGATTCGCGTCGGCGACTGCCATCGCGGAGGCGACGATCGTCAGCCCGGCCCTGTCCTTTCGCCGAAGCACGGCTTCCGCGGTCACCCGGGTGACGAAGGTGTCACCCGGGTCGAGCACAAGCTCCAGCAGCGGCCCGAGGGCCTCCTGCATCTCGGCAAAGGCCGCCAGGCCACGACCGGCATCAGCCCGGTCACGGTAGTCGAGGCTTCGCCCGAGCTCACGGAGCGCCACGAAAGCAGCATGCCGCCGGTCGCTGTCCCCCTCCAGCAGGCCTCGCAATCGCCTCACCTCAGCAACCAGGCGGGGCATGTCCTGTCGCGCGGAAGCGATGAAATCAAGATCGGCATCCAGTTGCGAGTCTGGACTGGCCTGAACCCCTTCTCCGTTGATGAACCGACTGAGATACATCTCATCGTCATCCACGGCAGTGGCCGGAGCGATCTGGATGCAGCTCGCCCCGCCGGTTGCACCGCGAGTCTCCAGCACGGGAACCCACGGACCCATGGATGCGGCCGCGATGCGCACCTCCATGGAATCGAGCTCTTCTTCAGTCGGCATGACCGGATCATCCACCCCGACCGGGCAGTCCGTCCACGGGATACCCAGCAAGCCAGGCCTGCCATCTGATCAAGAGCGATGAAGCCATGGAGTCCGGTACCCGTGACCCCACTACCGCCGGGCTCTCCACACTGAAGGCTGAGGAAACGGGCATCCAGGCCGAGGCCAAGAAGGTCGAGGAGGAGGCCAAGAAGGAGTTCGAAAGGGTACTCAGGGAACATCTGGAGCAGGTTGCGAAGGACGCGAAGGGTCAGGAGAAGAACGCCTGCCACAGCGGTGGCGCGTTCAGCCCCCGGAGCCACGACGGCGTGCGTCTTCATGAAGGGAGGAAACAAGGCCGTAGTCATCGATACCAAGGAGGAGTTCAATAAGGGCCTGATGCAGTTCTTCAAATCAGCTGCCGGCGTGGATAGCTTCGAAGAGTGCATCAAGCAGAAGAACGTCAGTGCCTATGCAGAAATCGCCGCAGGGGCCTTCCCCGCCGGAAAGGTCCTCAAGCTCCGCGCGATCGCAAAGCAGGCAAAAACCGTCGAGGATGCGACCAAGACCCCAGGGCTGTCGGTCGACGATCTTCACAAGCTCACGGAGAGCGTCATGAAGAATCCTGCACGAACCAAGGAACTGGGAAGCGGCCGAAAGGCTTTCCTCGGAAAGGACGGCACAACCATCGTCATCCATGACCCGATGCACCCGGATGGCGGTACCATATTCCGTCGAAACCCGGAAACGCTGGAAGAATATTGGAGTACGCTGAATTGATGCAACAACTTGACGCCACAGCGCGAAGCTTGCTCGAACAGAGCGAAATTGAACTCCTGGGACGAGCGCTCCTGGAATGGGGCGGGCCAGCTTGGTGCAGTGACCAACTCGCCGCCGGTATGGGCTTCGGGAACGTACAGGACCTGCTCGATCAATGCCGAAGGCTTCGGACTGCACTCAAGGATGATTCCCCAATCGCTCCGGCGGACTGGGCTCGCATCCTCCTGGCTGTTGAAATCGTCTTCGTAAGCGACCTCATGGGTTCCGGCGTCGAATGGTCGACAACCACGGGACTCAGTGATGAGTCGACTATCAGGACACTTCGGTCGATCCAGCGGAAGCTGGCCGGCACCGTCCGCCCCTACTACGGAAAAACTCCAGGTATCGGCGGGAAATAAGCCATTCGCCAGGACAGCCTCTCCCGCTGTCACTGACAGACAGTCCCTCCGTCTGGATGCCAGTACGTTTGGACGCTGGAGCCCCCACGAGATTCTCGTGGGGGCTCCAGCTGCAGATCGCCCCGGCAGGCACTGGAATAGCTCCTCGGCTCCCGTCGTCACCCCCTGTGGTCACGCTGCCGGCGCCGACCGGGGCCCGCCCCCTCGGTGAGGGGACGGGCCCTTGGTGAATCCGGAGCAGGTCGCGCGAGGACAGGCAGTGGCGGCCTCGGGGGGGGTCGCCGGCGGCGAGGTAGTCGGCGGCGAGCTCGGCAAGGTCCCGCGCGAGGTCGTCCGCGGAGGCCTGACCAGAGTTCGAGGCGGAGCCGCAAGCCGCCGTGTCGTCTGAACCGCGCTCAGCTCGCCGACCAGCTCCACCGCCTGGTCGTCACCGGCCGCCCCACCGCCGTCGGGACCGTCCACACCGGCCGGATGCCCCTGCCGATGTCGCAACCCGCGTCCGTCGCCATGGCGGTGTCAGCGCTCTCATCACGATGAAGAACGCCACCGTACCCACCACGCAACGCTTCCCCCTCGATCTGCCCGTCGGCGCACGCGCTGCTGTCACTGCAGACGGCGGAGTCCTCGTCACCGGCGCCTCGGGCGACCGGATACCATCATCATGCTCGCGAGTGTGGCCGCGACCATGTCGTAACCAGCCTGCCGGGGTGGAGTTGTCCGCGCTGACTTCGACGTTGGTGCTGCTGGGGGAGAGTCCGGACCCACCAGCGCGGCCGGACACCGGTGATGACGGTGCCGGACCTTGAGCTGGTGGTCGAGGTTCCGGCCCTCGATGGTCCGGCGGTGCAGTTCACCGCCTACCACGAGCTGTTCCGCAGCAAGGTACAGGGCACTGGCCAGGCATCTGCCCGGGCCTGCCCGCCGGCTCCGGTGCCCGTGCCGGCTCGTCGGCCGGCCCCGTATGCGTAGGGCCGCGTTCAGCCGAGGACTCGGCGCAGGTACGCGAAACGTGCCGCGATCGCGAGTTGGGAGAGCGCGGCCTGTGGCGCGGCCACTGCGAAGCCGTGCCAGGCCCCCGGCCACATGTGCAGTTCCACCGGGACACCGGCCCGGGACAGCCGCGCCGCGTACTCCAGTGCCTCGTCGCGGAAGGTTTCGACCTGGCCGACGTCGATGAAGGCCGGCGGCAGCCCACCCAGGTCGGCGGCGCGCGCCGGGGCCGCGTACGGGGAGACGTCCACGCCGCCGGCCGCCGCACCCAGCAGGGCCCGCCAGCCGGTCTCGTTGGAGGTGCGGTCCCAGAACCCCTCGCCGTCCAGCTCCCGGCTGGACGGTGTACGGGCGCGGTCGTCGAGCATCGGGCACTGCAGGATCTGGTGCGCCAGCGCCGGGCCACCGCGGTCGCGGGCGAGCAGTGCGGTCGCTGCCGCAAGACCCCCGCCCGCGCTGGAGCCCCAGATCAGTAGCCGCTGCGGATCGATGTCGAGCTCCTCGGCATGCTCGGCCGTCCAGCGCAGCCCCGCGTAGCAGTCCTCCACCGGTGCCGGGTGCGGGTGTTCGGGCGCCAGCCGGTAGCCGACCGCGACGCCGACCACGCCGAGCAGGTCCACCCACTCGGCGAGGGTGTCGGCCAGCTCCCACTCGTCCCCGGAGACCATTCCGCCGCCGTGCACGTGATAGACGGCCGGCCAGGGCCCGGGCCCGCGAGTCGGCCGCAGGATCAGCACCGGCAGGTCGGGTGCCCCGGGCGGCCCCGGAACGGTGCGCTGTTCGACGCGTACCGCGCCGCCCCGGGCCAACGCGAGCGGATCGGGGCGCATCGAGCTGTTCACCACCCGGAAGACCGGGATGTCCTCGGGCCGGATGGAGCAGACCGCGCGCAGGGCGGGCGGCAGCGAGGCGAGCACCGCGCCCAGCTCGGGGTCGTAGGGCGGACGGATGGACTCACTGCTGGTCACGGTGCTCTTCTCCTGACGGGCTCGGACAGACTGGAACGGGTCCCGAACGGGACGGACGCCGCGGGGCGGTCGTCGTTCGGCGGGCACCATCCTGGCCCGCCCGACCGAGCCCGCCAACCGCCGTCCGGCGGAAGTCCATGCAGGTCACCCGCCATCCGGCGGTCGGGGGCCGAGGTAGAGTCACCGGGCCGGGCAGCCCAGTGGAAGGATCGGGATGGAACAACTCCTGGAGCGCCTCTCGGCTCTGGACCCTGGCGCCGAGAGCGCGGTGCGCGCGATCGCCTACTTCGACGCACTGCTGGCGGGCCGGGCCGGCCTGGACCCGTTCGTGCGGGCCGCGGCCGTACTCACCGGGCGGCCCGCCGGACTGCACGATCCGGACCGGCACCTGCAACTGCGGATCCACCCCGACGGACACCGGCTGGACCCGACGCCGTTCACTCCCGGCTGGCCGACCGTCTTGCTACGGGACACCTCCGACGGCCGGGTGTGGATCGAACGCGAGGAACCGGCGGGCGAGTTGGACTCACTGGTGCTGGAGCGTCTGGCCGTCGGTGTCGGCGTCGTGCTGGACCGCACCCGCGGCCGGGCTCCTGCCTTCGACCCGGCGGCCGTCGAGCTGCTGCTCGGCACGGAAGCCGACTCCGCCATACGCCGCCGCACCGCACACCGGCTGGCTCTGCCCGTCGACCAGCCGCTGCGGGTGCTGGCGACCTTGGACGAGCCGACCGGCGAGCCGACGACGGCCCTGCGGCGGTGGCGGGCGCGGATCGGTCGGGTCACGGCAGCCGTGGTGCCCGGGACAACCGGCTGGGCGACGGTGGGCCGAGCACGAGCCGGACTGGGGCCGGTGGTCACACTGGACGAGCTCCCGGTGTCCTGGGCGGGCTCGCTCGCCGCACTGCGGCTGACCGCGGAAGGCACCGCGGCCGAACCCGGGCCACGGCAACTGCGCCACGACGAGTTGGGCGGACTCACCGTGCTGACGGAACGGCTGAGTCCCGACGAGGCGTTGGTCCCCGACGTGCGGGCGTTGCGAGAGGCCGAGCGCCAGATGCCCGGTGCGCTCGCCACCCTCGACGCCCTCGCGGAGTACGGCAGCCTGAGGCAGGCCGCCGCGGCCCTGCGGGTCCACCACTCGACGCTGCAGGCGCGGCTGCCGCAACTGACGGCAGCGCTGGGCTTCCCACCGGAGACCGCACCAGGTCGTAGCCGCCTCCACCTGGCGCTGGCTCTGCACCGGCTGCACCGAAACGGCCGACTGCCCTGACCCGCAAGGATCCTGACACATCGTGAGGCATTGACAGTCACCCCGGCGGCCGGCGCCTCGGTCCGCTCAGGCAGCACCCCCGTGGCACCGTAGTCCGTGTTGACGTCGCTGTGCTCGTTGTTCCGGTGGTGTGCGTCATGGCGGTGGAAGGTTCGGCGTAGCGTCCGCCCGGTCACCGGTCGAGTCACGCCGGGCAGCGGGAATCTGCGCAGCAACCGCAGTTGGCGGGAGCCGGCGGACTGCTCCATGCCGACCCCGGTCGCCGGCTCGGTCGTGCGGCCCGTCAACTGCCTGGACGCCTGCGAGCGGGCCACCGTGATCGTCGTCCGGCCCAGCGCCGAAGGCCGCAAGGCCGGCGGGCGCCCGGTCCGGCTCGGCCCGGTCAACGATCCCGACGCCGCCCGCGACATCACCGCCTGGGTCGAGGCCGGCGGCCCCGGCCTCGCCGAGCCGCCCGGCGTCCTCGACCTGTGCGCCTTCCACCCCTCCCGGCGTCTGCGCCGGACCCTGCCCGACGGACAACCCGACGCCCTTGTGGGCATCCGGCACCATGACCACCACGTCCGGGCCGCTCCGCGTTGACGCCCCGGGCTCTGCCAGCTATGTTCATCAGTCTTTACAAAACCTTCACCAATCGCCGACCTTCTCTTGAGGTGCGTGGCGCGCAGACCCGATGGACCGAGATGGCAGCACACCCCCTCGCCGCGCTGAGAGCCTCGACCGGCCTCTCGCAGGCCGCCTACGCACAACTGATAGCCCGCACCCACGCGGAGCTCGGCCACGGACGGATGGCCGCGCGGAGGGAGAAGGTGTCCCGCTGGGAGTCCGGCCGGATCGCCCCGGAGTTCAGCGCCCAGCTCGCCATCGCCCGCATCCACCAGGTGGACAGCGGGCTGGTGCTCCGCCTGGGCTGGCCGCAGTGGCTGACGGCCGCCACGGGCGACCACAGCCTCCTCCGGCAGCCGTGGACCCCGCGCGGTGCCATTGCCGTCTCCCGTTCCGCCGCGGACACGGCGGCGGAGCGCGGCTCCGGGCCGATCGCCACCGGACCGTCCCTCGACACCGTGATCCGTGGCGCCGTCGCGGCCCTCGACAGCGGTTCACGCCCGCCGGAGCGCGACGGCCCCCGCATCGCCCCCGAAACGCTCTTCTGGGCCGAGGGCCGCATCCGCGCCCTCGAGGAGCTCGAAGCGGGCACCACCATCCCCCCGGACGCGCTCCACCTCGCCGCGCGCACCGAGCACCGGCTGATCAGCGACCTGCTGACCCGCCACGGGTACGACCGCGCCACCGGCACCCGGCTGCTCCTGCTCGCCGCCCGTACCGCCACCCTGTGCACCTGGACCAGCTACGTCCTGGGAGAGGAGGCCCGGACGGAGCGCTACAACCTGGCGGCGATCCGAGCCGCCTGCGCCGCAGGGGCCTCCCACCACGCCGCCGCCTTCCTCACCCAGCTCTGCTTCAGGCACCATCACCGCGGCCGCCCCCAGGACGTGCTCTCCCTGCTCCGGGCGGCCCGCACCGTCGTCTCCCGCACCACCCCCCGCCTGGCCGTCCTCCTGCACACCCATCGGGCGCTGGCCCTCGCCCGGCTCGCCGAACCCGCGGCCGGCCTGAGAGCCCTGGAGCACGCCGAACGTGCCTTCGCCGCGGCCCCTCGGCAGTGGGACCCGGAAGCCGAGCCCACGGGTGGCAGCATCGACGAGGGCTTCCTCACCGTCTCGCGCGGCCACGCCTGGTTGCACCTGGGGCAGCCGGCGCGCGCGCTGTCCTGCTTCGGCGCCCTGACGGGCGACGGCGCCTCCGCGGACGGGCCCCCGACTCCCTATGCGGTCATCGACCTGTGCCTGGTCGTGGAAGCCCAGCTGGCCGCCGACCGGATCGAGGAGGCCGTGGCCACCGTCCGCCGCGCCGTCGATCGGGCCGGCACGCTGCCGCCGGGAGTCGCCGACCGGTTCCGGGACCTCCTGGCCCCGCACGCCGGCCGGCTGCCCGTACCGGAGATCCAGGATCTCCTGTACGGGCGGTCCGAGCCGTGACGCACCACCGCCTGTGGACCGGTCCGCCGCCGGTGCGGCAGGCGCACCGGTGCGCACGGTCCGTCAATCGACCTGGGTCCAGCCGCCCGGGGACATGGTGATGCCGGCCAGTCCCCGGTAGGCCTTCCGCTTCCAGAGAGTGCTTCCCTCTCCGTATTCCGGAAGTGCCTCACGGGCTTCCTGCTCGGTGTCGAAGGCGTATTCCTTTCCCTTCGCCGTACGGATCTTCCATTCATCCATCGGCATTCCGGCGAGGCCCGGTCCGATCGTCATCGATATCTCCTTTTCGTTGATTTCTTCCATGCTACGGCGGCGCATTTCCCGATTCCTGCCGGAGGGACGCGGCGCCGGGTCTCAGTGGATCGGCGCCTCGGCGCCGATCGATTTCCGCAGCCGTTCCAGCTCGGCCGCCAGGTACGTCCCCGCGCCGTGCCCGGATGCGGCCCGCAGGGCGGCCTGGACGTGCTCGTAGCGGCCGGCCGCGAGGGCCAGCAGCCCGTGCAGTTCGTGCAGGCGGCCACGGGTGCGGACGTCCGCCGGGGCCGCCCGCTGCACGGCGCCGCCCGCGGTGTCGGTGAGCCGGGCGAGCACCCGCAGGCTGCGGCTCATCGTCACGAAGACCCGGTAGTAGGCGGCCTCGGCGCCCCGCCCGCCGGCCTCCAGGAGCCCGGTGTAGGTGTCGATCTCGTCCGTTCCGCCGAAGCGCAGGGCGAGTTCGCACAGCAGGGCCCAGGTGTCCTGGCGGCGTTCGTGGGTGTAGTCGCAGGCGGCGGGGCCGTCGGGAGCCGTTGCCGCGGCGAGCCGCCCGAAGAGGGAGCGGGCCGCGTCGGGGCCGGTGCAGCCGGGGAGTTCGGCCCGCGCCTGGTAGAAGGCCCACTTCGGGTTGTCCGGCTCCTCGGCCAGGCTCAGCGCGATCAGCCTGCTGTGGCGCTCGTGCTTGCCCTTCGCGCTCACGACGTCGGGGTGGTAGCCGTGGTGGCGCAGGAGACTGGTGAGGTGGACGGTCGGGGGTGCGTTGCCGCCGGTGTCGTAAGGGCGTTCGTGGACACGACCCCGGTAGCGCAGGGCCGTGCGGGCCCGCAGGAGGCGCGGCAGGTCCGGGTAGCGGCCGCCGGGGTCGTGGTCGTCGACGATCAGCGGGCACGCCGCGAGCTCGGTCCCGGGCAGGAGGCGGTCCAGCAGGGCCGCGGCTCGGCGGATCGTCCCGGCGCTGCCGGGGTCCAGGACTTCGTCGGCGTCGACCATGAGGACCCAGCCGTCGCGGACGTGGTCGAGGGCGAGGTTGCGCTGGCGGGCGAAGTCCTCCTGCCAGGGGGCGTGGACGACCCGGGTGCGCAGCGGGTGCGCGGCCACGACGGCCAGGGTGCGGTCCGAGGAGCCGGAGTCGACGACCAGGACCTCGTCGACGTCCCGGGTGAGGGCGTCCAGGCAGGCGCCGATCGCGTGCTCCTCGTCGTGGGTGAGGACGACCGCGGTGATCCGGGGCGCAGCCCGCCGTCGTCCGGTGTCGGCGGGCAGCGGGCGGCAGGCGAGGTCCGGGGACATCCCGGCGATCAGTGCGAGGTCCGTTCGCAGCGGGCCCGGGTGGCCAGTCGGGCCGAGCAGGTCGTGGATCAGCACGCCGATCGCTCCTCGGTACGCGGGCCCCGACTGTCGCGGGCGGGGAGCCGGATGACGTGGTCGAAGGCGAGGTCGGTGGCGGCGGTGTGCGAGACCACGACCTTGGCGGCGGGGAGTTCGGCCAGGTTGGCCCAGATCCGTTGGACCGTGGCGCGGTCGATGCCGCTGAACGCCTCGTCGAGGAGGTAGACGTCGGGCCGGCGCAGGACGGCCCGGGCCAGGGCCAGGCGCTGGATCTGGCCGCGGGACAGTCCGCTGCCGTCCTCGCGCACCAGTGTGTCGAGCCCTTCGGGCAGACCTGCCAGGACCTCGTCGAAGCCGGCCGTGCGACAGGCCAGCATCCGGGCCCGGTCGTCGGCGGACCGGCCGAAGTCGAGGTTCTCCCGCAGGCTCGCGGCCAGCAGCAGGGGGGTCTCGCCCAGGTAGAGGACGCGCTCGCGCAGTGCGGTGTCGCCCAGCGAGGCCAGGTCCAGGCCTCCGATGCGGATCGTGCCGCCGTGGTCCTCGATGAACCCGGCGAGGGCCTTGAGCGCGGTGCTCTTGCCCTGTCCGTTGGCCCCGGCCAGCCGGATCCGCTGCCCGGGGCCGATGGTGAGGTCGAAGTCCCGGAGCACGGGCGCGGTTTGCTCGGGGTAGGCGACGCTCAGGCCGCGGACGTCCACGTCCGCGCCCTGGAGCGCCGGGCGGCCGGGGTCGGGCGCGACGGCGAGCCGGGGGTCCTCACGCTGTTGCGTCACGTCGCGGTAGCGGCCGATGGCGGCCGCCAGGTGCTGGAAGGTGACCTGGAGGGTGGCGAGTGAGTCGACGGCGGCGAGGAAGCAGCCGGACAGGGCGACGGTGGCGAGGATCTCGCCCACGCTCCGGGCGCCCGCGTGGCTCTGGTGCAGGCACGTCCAGGCCACGAACAGCGTGGTGAGACCGAGGTTCAGGCTCTTGAGCACGGTGTTGGTGCTGCCGAGCCGGCCCAGCCGCGTCTCGGCGGCGATCCGCAGTTCGAGCCGCTCCAGCACGCGGCGCACGGCGAAGTCCCGGGCCGCGAGGGCCACCACGTGCTCGTAGCCGCGCAGGACGTTGAACAGCTCCGCCTTGAGCGTCGCGTCGCGTTGGAGGGCTTCCTCCGCAGCCGTGCGGATCGGACGGAACAGCAGGTAGGAGGAGCAGAGGTTGAGCGCGGCGGAGACCGCCAGGACGCCCAGGACCGGCGGGTCGTCCAGGGCGAGGTAGCCGCCGGTCAGCAGCGCGACACCCAGGTCGATTGTCGACCGGACCGTGGAGGACGCCACCAGGGACTGGATCTCCCCGATGTCGTCGACCCGGTTCACCAGGTCCCCGGCGCGCCGCCCCTGGTGGAAGCCGAGCGGCAGGCGCAGCAGCCGGCGGACGTAGTCCTCGGAGAGACGGCGCTGGAGGGACTGTCCGAGCCGCACGCTCATCCGTCCGCGCAGGTGGTTGACCCCGGCCGCGACCATGACCACCAGGGCGAGGACGGCCGCGAGCAGGTCGAGCGAGCGGGTGGAGTCCTCCTGCAGCACCAGGTCGGCACCGACCTTCAGGAAGAGGCTGGTCAGCAGGGCGACCAGCGACACCGTCGTGGTCAGTGCCAGCAGACCGGCCAGTGCGGGCCAGTGCGATCTGATCAACGGGCGCAGGACCGGCTGCGGGCGGGGCCCGCGCCGACGTTCCCGGCGGGAGGAGCCGGCCTGCGGACGGCCGGTGACGAGGGCGTGGCCGGTGAAGACTTCGGCGAGGTCCGCCGCGTCGATGGTGACGGGGCCGGTGAACAGCGGGTCGCTGACCGTGAATCGGGTGCCGTCCACGGCGTGGACGACGACGAAGTGCGGGCGGCTGTCGATGTGCACGCGGATGATCGCCGGTCCTGCGACGGCCAGGGCGCGGGCGAGCTGGCCGGCGTCGAGGCGCAGGAGGTCGGACTCGACGCCGTACTCCGCGAGGACGCGGCGCAGGCGGGCGAGGTTCGAGCCGCGCAGGCCCAGTCCGACGGAGTCGCGCAGGAGCGCGGTGTCGACGAGCCGACCGTGTCGGCGCAGGACGGTGCGTACGCAGGCGGGGCCGCAGTCGGTGTCGCCGCTCTGGTGGGTGTGGAATCGCCGGTAGTTCACTGCTTGGTTCCTCTGCCGGGGCCCCGCGGCCGGCCGTGCGGGCCGGCCGCGGAACCCCTTGTCCCCTGGTTGGTGCCGGCGGCCTTACTTGCCCTTGCACTCGCGGTTGTAGATGGCCATGTAGTCGGTCGGGCTGCCGCCGCAGGAGAAGACCGCGCTGGTGAAGCTGAGCGCCTTGATGTGGGCGCACTGGGCCGCGTTGAGTCCCTCGCCGGTCGCTGCCTCGGCCTCGGCGGCGTCCAGCTCCGGGAAGCCCAGGGTGCGCAGGTCGGTCAGGCTCATGGTGTTTCCTCGTTCCGTGTTCTGTTCGGGCGTTCTCGTGAACGGCCCGGGTTCTCTGAATTCGGGGCCCGCCGGTCGATGCGTCCGGAAATGCCCAGCCGATGGCTTTCCGCATTCCGTTCGGGACCCGGCGGCTCCGGGTATTCATCAGAACGCGACGATCGGCCCGCGGGCAAGCCATCGGGGGGTGCCCAGGGCGTGCCTCGGACTTTTGGACATTCCTGCACGATCTGCTGGTGTCGATTTCTCGGACCTCGCCGAGGCGGTACTCCACGGCCTCGGTTCCGGCGCGGACCTGACGGGCGGTGGCGGTCCCCGCCCGCCCCGCGACCGCACCACGCGGCGGGTGACGGTCCACGGAGCGGGGCGGGTCGTCTGCTTCGATTCCCCTGAGCGCACCGGTCCGGCAGGCAGCCGGAGCGTACGCCGACGGAGAGGCCGGGGCTGTCGTGGGACTGTGGCTGCTGGAGCACCTTCCGACCGTGGTGCTGACCGTGCTGGTGGTCGGCGGGGTCACGGCGGCGGCCGTGGCGGGCAGTGTGCTGGCGCACCGCCGCCTCCCCTCGCTGGCGTCCGGTGAGAACAACGAGATGGTCGGTGTGGTGCTCGGGGTGTTCGGCGCGATCTACGGGATCATCCTCGCCTTCGTCATCGTCAACCTCTGGACGCAGTTGCAGGACGCCCGACACGTCGTGTCGGCGGAGGCCACCTCGATCTCCCAGGTCGTCCGCGACACCGAGGCGTTCCCACCGAGCGCCCGGACCGCCGTGAACGACGCCGTCGGCAGCTATGTGCACGCGGTGGTCGAGCAGCAGTGGCCGCTGATGCGCACCGGACGGGGCACCTTCGAAGCGACCGGCCAGAACGTGGACGCGATCTACGCCGCGCTGCGCGCCTACGAGCCCCGGAGCCAGTCCCAACAGGCCTTCTACGCCAAGGCGTTGGACAGCCTGAACGACGCCGTCGGGCAGCGCCGGGCCCGGATCGAGGCCAGTCAGGAGGAACTGCCCGGACTGCTGTGGGTCCTGGTCGTCGGCGGCGCGCTGGTGATCCTGCTGCTGGCCCTGCTGTACAGAGTCCCCGGCCAGGCCGCCCGGATGCTGTTCGTCAGCTCGGTCGCCGCACTCATCGGGTTCAGCCTCCTGCTGGTCCTGGTCCTGGACCGCCCCTTCGTGGGGGACCTGAGCATTTCGCCCCTGCCGTTCCAGGAGAGCTCGCTCGCCCGGTTCTGGTGAGCGCAGGCCCCAGAC
>NZ_JBFBGS010000041.1:0-59033 GCF_040684795.1 Kitasatospora sp. NPDC089797
CCCGGTGGCCGCCGTCCGCCGGGCCGCCTACTCCAGCGGCGACTCCGACTCGCTCGCCTGCCTGACCGGCGCCTTCGCCGGCGCCCACCACGGCGGAACTCGCCGCCACCGAGCAGGCAGGCGACCGCGGCGACCACGTAGGCCAGGTGGTAGCCGGCCAGTTGGTCGTCGCGGGTCGCCGCGACCAGGACCATGACCGCGACGCCCACACTGGCGCCGATCTGCTGGGTCACCACGTTGACCGCGCCGGCCACGCCGTGCTGTTCCGGCTGGACGCCGGCCAGGGCGGCGGAGGTCATCGAGGGGAAGTTCAGCCCCTGGCCGATGCCGCTGAGCACCAGCCCGGGGAACACCTGCAGCAGGTAGTTCCCGTCGTGCGGGGTGCCCAGCCACAGGCCGGTGCCGACGCCGATCAGGACCAGCCCGACGGCCATCAGGGTGTGCGGGGAGTAGCGGGCCAGCAGCTTGCCGGTGGCGAAGTTGGCGGTCAGGAAGACCGCGGCGGACATCGGCACCAGCGCGATGCCGGACTCGAACGGCGAGTAGTCCAGCATCCCCTGGAGGTACAGCGGGGCGAAGAACAGCATCCCGACCGAGGCCATGTACTGGAGGAACGCGGCCAGACTGGCGGCCCGCACCGGGGCGAGCCGGAACAGCCCGAGCGGGAGCACCGGTTCGGCGGTGGAGCGCTCGCGCAGCACGAAGGCCACCAGCAGCACGACCGCGGCGACCAGCACGATCCACCGGGTGGCGCCGTCGCTGCTGGCGCCGACCACGAGCAGGGTCAGGCCGAGGGTGCCGGACACCGCGCCGGGCAGGTCGAGCCGGCCGCGGTGCCCGGCGCCGTCGGGCAGGCCGATCCGGGTCACCGCGAGCACGGCGACGCCGAGCAGTACGGAGAACCACAACACCGAACGCCAGCCGAGGAACTGGGTCAGCACCCCGCCCAGCAGCACCCCGCCGCTGAAGCTGGCGGCGCCGACGGCCGCGTAGACGCCGAACGCCCGGTTGCGGGCCGGGCCGGCCGGGAAGGTCTGGGTGAGCAGGGCGAGCGCGGCCGGTCCGGACAGCGCGGCGCCGATGCCCTGGACGGCGCGCGCGCCCAGCAGCACGCCGATGTCCGGGGCCGCCGCGCCGACCAGCGCGGAGAGCGTGAACAGGGCGGTGCCGGCCTCGAACACCCGTCGCCGGCCGAGCACATCGGCGAGCCGGCCGCCGATCAGCAGGAAGCCGGCGAAGGTCACGGCGTAGGCGGTCATCACCCACTGCAGCGTGGTGTCGCTCAGGTCGAAGCGCTCGCCGACGGACGGCAGGGCGGCGTTGAGCACCCCGAGACCGCTGACGTCCAGGGCCAGCGCCCCGGCCAGCACGCCGAGGGCCAGCCCCGGTCGGCGCAGCTCGCCCACGGTGGTGTCGGTCATGCCGCCCCGCCCTCGACGTCGCGGCCGGTGCGCGCGGCGCGGGGGGAGGACACCGGCGGGTGTCGGGGAGGTCCGGTTAAGGAGCGGTCGGCCGGGACTGACGCCGTCTCAATAGTCTCAACTGCCATGCTGATCAGATTGCAGTGGTCACTCAACCGCTGTCCACCCCGCCGAGGGTCGGACTGCCCCTGGGGGCACGTCCGTTGAGCGGCGCCGCCGACGGCGGGTGGCGGCCGGACCGGTCCCGGCGACCGGTGCCGACCGGCGATCGCCGTCGAACTCCGGTTCGTGGGCGGCTGATTCCGCACCCTGTGCGTGAACCTGCTGAACGCTATCCTCCGTTCGCCCCCCGGGGGCCGCGTCCGGCTCCGGCGGAACCGCGCTGACCTGCGCCGACGGAGTCCGCGGGCGGCGGCGGGCGGCGGATCCGGCCGTTCCGGCGGTCGGCCCGGCTTGACCGTGGATGCCTGATTTCGGTCGGGTGACCCGAAAGATTCCGAAAGATTATGGGCAATTTTCGCGCCTGAAGAGACCGAACCGGTCACATTCGAGACCAGATCACGCCAGTGCCTCAACCGGCGCTCGAGATCCGCTTGTCTCACCATTCACACGGTGGCACGCTGAGGTGCGCCGGTCGGGTAAGCCCCTGGCAATCCGGCCCCATTTAATCCGCATCCCCGTCGCCCGCGTTCTCCGCATCCCTGCGTTCCCCGTCGCACGCGTTCTCCGCATCCCCGCGTTCTCCGCGTCCCTGCGTTCCCGCACGCCACGTCACGGGCGGTCGAGGAGACCGGCGTCACGGATTCCGGCCGCCCGGCCGCCTGCGGCCCGGGGCGCGCCCCCATTCCGTCCCCGACGAATAACGGCTTTTCCGCAGACGCCCGCCCCACCCCCGACCGCTCCTATTCCACCCGGCCAGCCGAGGGAGTCGCCATGCCCCAGGAACGCGCAGTGCCAGACCGGTCCGCCGTCACGGACTTCCTGATTTCCCGCGCTGCCGAGCTGCTGGCCGTGCCCACGGGCACACTGGACCGCCGGGCCCCGCTGCACCGGTACGGACTGGACTCCGCCAAGGCGGTGGCCCTCGCGGCCGCGCTGGCCGAATTCACCGGCCGGCCCGTCCCGGCCACCTGGATCTGGCAGTACCCGACCGTGGACGAACTGGCCCGGGCCCTCGTCGAGGGCCCGCGCACCGTCGACCCCGAACCGGCCGCCGAGCGCCGCACCGCCGCCCGCGAACCGATCGCCGTCGTCGGGATCGGCTGCCGCTTCCCCGGCGGGCCCGACCCGTCCTCGTTCTGGCGGCTGTTGACCGAGGGCCGCGACGCCGTCGGACCGGTGCCCGCCGACCGCCGGGCGCTGATGAACGACGCGGTCCGCTGGGGCGGCTTCATCGACGGCATCGACCGCTTCGACCCGCTGTTCTTCGGCATCTCGCCCCGCGAGGCCGTCCAGATGGACCCGCAGCAACGGCTGATCCTGGAGCTGTCCTGGGAGGCGCTGGAGGACGCGGGCATCGCCCCGCACAGCCTCCTCGGCAGCGACACCGGCGTGTTCATGGCCTCCTGCTGGGGCGACTACGCCGCCCTCGCCCACTACCGCGGCCCGGACAGCCAGATCACCCCGCACACCGCGACCGGCATGCACGACGGCATCATCGCCAACCGGGTCTCCTACATCCTCGGCCTCCAGGGCCCGAGCATGGCCATCGACGCCGCCTGCGCCGGCTCCCTGGTCTCGGTGCACGTGGGCTGCCAGTCCCTCTGGCTGGGCGAGAGCGACCTGGTGCTGGCCGGCGGGGTCAACCTCAGCTTCGTCTCCGACTACTACACCGCCATGGACCAGATGGGCGCGCTCGCCCCGGACGGCCGCTGCAAGTCCTTCGACGCCCGCGCCGACGGCTACGTCCGCGGCGAGGGCGCCGGCGTCGTGGTACTCGCCCCGCTGAGCACCGCCCTGGCCCGCGACCTGCCGGTGTACTGCGTCATCAAGGGCAGCTCCTCGAACAACGACGGCCTGAGCAACGGCATGACCGCGCCCAACCCCCAGGCGCAGGAGAAGATGCTGCGCACCGCGTACCGACGGGCCGGCATCGCGCCGCACCTGGTGGACTACATCGAGTGCCACGGCTCCGCGACCCCGCTCGGCGACCCGATCGAGGCCAACGCCATCGGCGCCGTGCTGGGCGGCGACCGCACCGAACCGCTGCGACTCGGCTCGGTCAAGTCCAACGTCGGCCACCTGGAGGCGGCCGCCGGCATCGTCGGCCTGGTCAAGCTCGCGCTGTCGGTGCGCAACGGCGTCCTGCCACCGAGCCTGCACTACAGCGCGCCGAACCCGCAGATCCTGTTCGACGAGTACGGGCTGACCGTCCAGGACCGGCTGACGCCCTGGCCGCGGCGCTCCGACGCCCGCCGCGGCGGCGTCAGCTCCTTCGGCTTCGGCGGCGCGATCTGCCACGTCGCGGTCGAGGAACTGCCGCGCCCGGAGGCCTCGCTGCTGCTGCTGGCCGCGGACTCCCCGGAGGAACTGGCCGAGCGCGCCCGGGCCCTGCGGGACGGGACCGACCTGCGCGAACTGTGCGCCCGGACGCCCGGCGAGGGCGCCTTCCGGCTCGCCGCCGCCGCCCAGTCGATGACCGAACTCCGCTCCCAGCTGGACGCCTTCGGCACCGGCACGACGGCACCGGGGCTGAGCGTCGGGGAGGCGACCGGCCGACCGCCTCGGGTGGCCTTCCTGTTCTCCGGCAACGGCTCGCAGTGGGTCGGCATGGGCCGGCAACTGCTCGCCGGGCTGCCGGTGTTCCGCCGCTCCATGATGCGGTCCGACCGGCGGATGAAGGAACTGCTGGGCTTCTCCCTGGTCGACGAGTTGCTGGCACCCGACGGGCGGCTCGACGACATGGACGTCTTCCAGCCGCTGCTGTTCTCGCTCCAGGTCGCGCTGGCCGAGGCCTGGCGCTCGCTCGGCGTCGAACCGGACGTCGTGGTCGGGCAGAGCGTCGGCGAGTTCGCCGCCGCCCACGTGGCCGGCGCGCTCGACTTCGCGGACGCCTCCCGCCTGGCCGCCCAGCACGGCCGGCTGCTCCAACTGCTGGCCGTCGGCCGGGGCGAGGGCATCGCGGTGATGACCCCCGCCGAGGAGGTCGAGCCGTACCTCACCGGCGGGCTCACCCTCTCCGGCCGCAACGGCCCGGGCTCCACCCTCGTCACCGGCACGCCCGAGGAGATCGACGACCTGGTCCGGCGGCTGACCGACGCGGGCGTCACCAGCCACCGGGTGCGGATGGGCCACGCCCCGCACTCCCCGCTGGTCGACCACGTGCTCGCCCCGCTGAAGGTCGAACTCGACGGCATCCGGCCCCGGAGCGCCCGCATCCCGATGATCTCCTCGGTCACCGGCGAGGCCGTCGACGGCGCCGAACTCGGGCCCGACTACTGGGCGGAGAACCTCCGCCGGGAGATCCGGATGGTCGACGCCCTGACCGGGCTGCGCGACCACGACATCGACGCGGTGGTCGAGCTCAGCCCGCACCCGCTGCTGCTCAAGTCGGTGTCCGAGCTGCTGCCCGCCGCCACCCTGCCCTCGCTCCGGCGCGGCGCCGACGAGGCCTCGACCCTGCTGGGCTCGCTCGGCGCGCTGTACGCCGCCGGACTGCCCGTCCCCGCCCACCCGTTCCTGGCCGGCGACCGCGGCCGCCACGCCACCCCGGGCCCCGCCGACCCCGCCGGCGACGAGCGGCTGCAGCTCGTCCCGGTCAGCGCCCGGACGGCGGGCGCGCTCGCCGACACCTGCCGCGAGCTGTCCAACCACGTGGAGCGCGACCCGGGCCTGCGGGTCTCCGACCTCGCCTACACCCTGGCCGCCCGGCGCACCCACCAGGGCCACCGGGTCGCGCTGTTCGCCCGCAACCGGCAGGACGTCCTGGACGGGCTCGCCCGGGTCGCCGCCGGCCGGCCGCACCCCGAGGTGGTCACCGGCACCGCCCCCGGCAACGTCGACGCCCGGGTGGCGCTGGTGTTCTCCGGCGGCGGCACCCAGTGGGTCGGGATGGGCCGCGAACTGCTGCGCTCGCACGCCGGGTTCCGGCACTGGATGCACGCCTGCGACGCGGCCGTCCGGGCGGCCGGCGGCGGCTCGGTGCTCGACCGGCTGGCCGCCCCGGAGGAGGAGGCCCGCTACCGGGAGATGGACGCCCAGCAGCCGGTGCTGTTCGCCCTCCAGGTCTCGCTGGCCCAGGTCTGGCTGGAGCTCGGCATCGAGCCGACCGCCGTGGTCGGCCACAGCCTGGGCGAGGTCGCGGCCGCCTGCGTGGCCGGCAGCCTGTCGCTGACGGACGCCGCCCGGGTCGTCGTCACCCGCTCGCACCTGCTGGAGCGCAAGGCCGCCCCGGGGGCGATGATCTCGGTCGACCTGCCGGAGGCGGAGCTGCTCCCCCGGCTCGCGCCGTACGCCGCGCACGCGGCCGTCGCCGTGGTCAACAGCCCCACCAGCGCGGCCGTCTCCGGCTCGCCCGAGGCCGTCGCCGCGCTGGAGGCCGAGCTGACCCGGGACGGCATCTCGGTCCGCCGGATCCGGGTCGAACGGCCGGTGCACAGCCCGGGCATGGACCCGCTGCTCCCGCCGCTGCGCGAGGGCATCGCGGGCATCACCCCGCTGACGCCCGGCATCGACTTCCACTCCACCGCCCTGGCCGACACCGTCAACCCGGTCACCGACGTCGAGTACTGGGCGCACAACCTGCGCAACCAGGTCCGGTTCGCCGAGACCGTCGGCGCGCTGGTCGACCGGGGCGTGACCACCTTCATCGAGATCGGCCCGCACGAGACGCTGCGCGGCGCGGTCGAGGAGATCGCCCTGAGCCGCGGCCGGCAGGTGCACGCGGTCAACTCGCTGCGGCGGGAGGAGAGCGACCTGCGCTGCCTGCTGGGCGCCGCCGCCTCGCTGTACGTCCGGGGCCTGCCGCTGACCTTCGACGGGCTGTTCGACGACGATGTCGAGCTGGTCGAGACCCCGCTGGTGCAGTGGCAGAAGGAGCGCTACTGGATCGACACCGAGCCCCGCCCGGCCGCTGCCGCTCCCCTGGCCGTCGCAGCGGCCGGCACGGCCCCCGTCACGGCACCCGCCGCGGCGGCCGTGCTGCCGGCCGTGCCGGACGCCGGGGAGCAGCCGGCGGCGGAGCGCCGGCCGGTGGCCGAGATCGTCCTCGCGGAACTCGCCGACGCCCTGGGCGTGCCGGTCAGCGGCTTCGACACCGACGCCTGTCTGCGCGACTTCGGTCTGGACTCGATGGTGGGGATCCGGCTGGTCAACCGGATGCAGGCACTGCTCGGGCACCGGGTCTCGCCGGTGGTGTTCCTGGACGGCCGGCCGATCGCCGAGGTGGTCGGCCACTTCGTCGAACTCACGAGCGGCGCACCGGCCGTAGCGGCCGGACCGGCCCCGGCACCCGCGTCCGTTCCCGCACCCGCGCCCGCACCGACCCCGGCACCGGCCTTCCTCGACGAGCTGTCCGAGCTGGACGCCGAGGAACTGCTCGACGAACTCGACGCCCGCGGCCTGCTGGAGGCCACCGACGCCCCGGCGGCCGAGCAGCTCCGGGCCGACGGCCTCGGGCTGGAACTGGCCCCCGCCTCGCACGGCCAGGCCTCGCTCTGGTTCATGCAGATGGTCTCGCCCGACGCCGTGCCGTACAACTTCATGGTGACCGCCCGGATCCGGGCCGCCGTCGACGAGAAGGCCCTGGAGCGGGCCGTCCGGGCCGTGCTGACCCGTCACCCGGCGCTGCGCACCCTGTTCGTGGAGGCGGGCGGGCGGCCGTACCAGGTCATCCTGGACGAACCGGTCTACGAGTTCCTGGTGGTGGACAGCTCCGGGCTGGACGACGAACAGGCCCGCGAGGAACTCGCCGGGCACGGCCACCGGCCGCTCGACCTCGACAACGGTCCGCTGGTACGGGTGGTCCTGATGACCCGCGGCCCGGCCGACCACTACCTGCTGGTGCTGGTCCACCACATCGCCTCGGACGCGGCCTCGGCCGACGTGATGATCCGCGAGCTCCAGGCCTTCTACCAGGACGGGGACCCGGCCGACAGCGCGCCGGTCGCCCCGTACACCGAGTTCGTGGCCTGGGAGCGGCAGTGGCTGGCCGGGCCGGCCGCCGGGGCCGCGCTGGACTGGTGGTCCGGGAAGCTGGCCGACCCGCCCGCCCACCTGGACCTCTCCAGCAAGGAGCGGCCGCCGGGCGTCACCTACGAGGGCCGCGACCTCGCGTTCCGCTGGAGCGCCGAGGAGACCGAGCTGCTAAGGGAGTTCGCGGTCCGCGAGGGCGTGTCGATCAGCACCGTCGTGCTCGCCGGGTTCTTCGCCACGCTCAACCGCGCGGTCGGCACCGAGGACGCCGTCCTGGCCACCGCGATCGCCCAACGCGCGGAGCCCGGCTGGGAGTCCGCCATCGGCTACTACCTCAACACCGTGCTGGTCCGGGCCGAACCGGCCGCCGACCGCAGCTTCCGCGACCTGCTGCGCGAGGTCCACGCCTTCTCGCTCGGGCTGCTGGAGCACATGAACTACCCCCTCGACCTGCTCGCGTCGCAGCTGAAGCCGCCGCGCGCCGAGGGCCGATCCCCGTGGTTCGACGTGGTGGTGAACTGGCTGTCCTCGGACGCCTTCCCCCGCTCCGTCAAGCTCTTCCACGGCGTCGGCGACACCATCTCCCCGGACGGCGCACTGCCCCTCGAACCGCTCCAAGTGCGCAGGCACCTCGCCAAGTTCGACCTCGAGATCTCGATGGCCGACATCGACGGCGAGGTGGCCGGACACGTCCAGTTCAAACCGAGCTACCTGGAAAGGCACACCGTGACCGCCCTGCTCGCGCTGTACCGCAGCGTGCTCTTCGACTCGATCGCCCGCCCGGACCAGCCGCTCGGCGCCATCGCGCCGGCCGGCCTGCCCGAGGGGACCGACCGGTGACCGGGACCCTGCACTCCGCGTTCGTCGAGCTGGCCGCCAAGAGCCCCGACGCGACCGCGGTCTACGCCGAGGCCGGCGTCCTGACCTATGGCGAACTCGACCGGCGTTCGGCCGAGTTGGCCGAGAAACTGGCCGCCGCCGGGGCCGGGCCGGGCATCCCGGTCGGGATCTGCGTCGAGCGCGGCCCCGAGCTGCTGGTCGGCCTGCTGGCCGCGCTGCGCAGCGGCTCCTGCTACCTGCCGCTGGACCCGAACTACCCCGCCGACCGGCTGGCCTTCATGGTCCAGGACAGCGGCACCCGGCTGCTGCTCACCACCCCCGCCTCCCGGGCCGGCTGCCCGCCCGGCCCGACCGTGGTCGTGCTCGGCGAGGGCGACGGCGTGACCGTCGAACCCGGCGCCCGGCCGACTGCCGTGGTGCCCGAGGACACCGCGTACGTCATCTACACCTCGGGCTCCACCGGCCGCCCCAAGGGCGTGGCCGTGCGGCACAGCGGCTGCGTGGCGATGCTCGCCGCGATGGACCGGGTGCTGGAGGGCTGCGACCTGAGCGGGGTGTCGGCGGCCAGCTCGGTCTGCTTCGACATGTCGGTGATGGAGATCTTCAACGCGCTGTGCCGCGGCGGCGCCGTGGTCCTGGTCGAGAGCGCCGCGCACCTGCCGGAGAGCCGGCACGCCGACCGGATCACCCACCTGAACGTCGTCCCGTCCGTGATGAACAGCCTGCTGGACGCCGGGGCGCTGCCGCCCAACGTGCGCTCCGTGGTGTTCGGCGGCGAGGCGCTGCGCCGCAAGCTGGTCGACCGGACGTACCGGGAGACCGGCGCCACCCGGGTGTTCAACGCCTACGGCCCCACCGAGGGCACCGTCTTCTGCTCCTTCGGGCTGGTCCCCGAGGACGCCACCGACGAGCCGACCATCGGCCCGCCGACCGAGGGTGCCAGGGTCCACCTGCTCGACGACCGGCTGGAGCCGGTCCCGGCCGGCCGCTCCGGCGAGCTCTACCTCGGCGGGGCGGGCCTCGCCCACGGCTACGTCAACCGGCCGGACATCACCGCCGAGCGCTTCGTGCCGGACCCGTTCCGCGACGACGAGCGGCTCTACCGCACCGGCGACCTGGCCGAGTTCACCGCGAACGGCGAACTGCGCTTCCTCGGCCGCACCGACCACCAGGTCAAGCTGCGCGGCTACCGGATCGAGCTGGAGGAGGTCGAGGCCCGGCTGACCGGCTGCCCCGAGGTCCGGGAGGCCGCCGCCGCCGTCCGGGGCAACCGGCTGGTCGGCTACGTGGTGCCCGCCCACGGGCCGGCCCTGGACGGCCCCCGGCTGGACGCCGCGCTGCAGGGCGCCGTCACCGCCCGGCTCGCCGTCGACCTGCCCGACTACATGGTGCCCGCGACCCTGGTGGCGCTGCCCGCCCTCCCGCTCGGGCCGGGCGGCAAGCTGGACCGCAACGCGCTGCCCGAGCCGCCGGCCGCCGGCCCCGGCGGGCCGCGGACCGCCCCCGGCACGCCCACCGAGATCGCCCTGGCCGAGATCTGGGGCCAGCTGCTGGAGCTCGAACCGTCCGGGATCGACGTGCAGGCGGCGTTCTACGACCTCGGCGGCGACTCGCTGCTGCTGATCCGGCTGGCCCGGCTGATGACCCGGCGCTTCGACCGGCGGGTCCGGGTGCCCGACCTCTTCAGCTTCCGCGACATCGCCTCGCTCGCCCGGTGGCTCGACGACGACAGCGGGGAGGCCCCCGAGGTGGTCCGGTCCGCCCGTCGACGGGCCGGCGCCCGCCGCGCCGTGCTGCGCGGCCGCGGCGCCGACGACCGGACCGCCGGCGCCAGTTGAGCCATCCCTCACCGATTCGAAGCAGGAGCCCTCACATGACCGACGCCCCCGAGCAGGACTACGACCCGGGCGACGTGGCCGTCATCGGCATGTCGCTGCGGGCCCCCGGCGCCCGGACCAAGGAAGAGTTCTGGGACAACCTGGTGCACGGCCGGGAGTCCATCAGCTTCCTGGCCAAGGACGACATCCACGTCGACGAGACCCTGATCCACAGCCCGTTCTACGTCCGGGCCTGCGGGGTGCTCGACACCTACGACAGATTCGACCCCTCGGTCTTCGGCATCAGCGACCGGATGGCCGCCGCGATGACCCCGGAGAACCGGCTGTACCTGGAGAGCGCCTGGGAGGCGCTGGAGGACGGCGGCTACGACCCGGACCGGCTCGACGCCGAGGTCGGCATGTACGGCGCCAACAACCCGCAGACCGCCGCGCTCTACAGCTCCCCGCCGGACCGGGTGTCGGTCGGCCCGGAGGCGATCGAGGCCAGCCTGGCCTGGTCGCCGGACACCATGACCTCCAACGCGCTGTACTACATGGGGCTCACCGGCGAGGCCGTCACCCTCGCCGCGGTCTGCGCGGGCTTCCACTACGCGGTGCACCTGGCCTGCCAGTCGCTGCTGCTCGGCCAGACCGACCTGGCGATCGCGGGCGGCGCGATGGTGCGCCTGCCGCACCCGCGCGGCCACCTGTGGGAGGAGAACCGGGTGCTGTCGAAGGACGGCCACTGCCGCCCGTTCGACGCCCACGGCACCGGCAGCGCGCTGTCCAGCGGCGTGGTCACGCTGCTGCTGAAGCCGCTGAACCACGCCGTGGCCGACCGCGACCACATCTACGCCGTGGTCAAGGGCTCGGCCGTGAACAACAACGGGGTCAGCGCGATGGCGTACGGCCTGGCCCAGCCCGAGCGGCTGAGCGCCTGCATCGCCGCCGCCATGGAGGTCGGCGGGGTCACCCCCGACACGGTGGGCATGTACGAGGCCAACGGGCTCGGCCTGCCGGTGACCGACGAACTCGAGGTGCACGCCGCGAGCATGGCGTTCGGCAAGCAGACCGCCACCACCTCGATCGGCGGGGTCAAGGGCAACGTCGGCCACGGCGGCGTGGTCTCCGGCGGCTTCGGGGCGGTCAAGGCCGCGCTGGCGCTGCACCACCGCAAGCTCCCGGCGACCATCAACCTCACCGAGGTCAACCCGGACCTCGACTTCCCCGCCACCCCCTTCGTGCCGCAGCTCGAAGGCGCCGACTGGGAGCCCGAGTCGGGCATCCGCCGGGCCGGCATCACCTCGATCGGCGGCGGCGGCTACAACGCCCACCTGGTGCTGGAGGAGGCGCCCGGCACCGCCCGGCGCGCCCCCGAGGAGGACGGCCGGCCCCGGCTGGCGACCCTGTCCGCGCTGGACGACGACGCCCTGGCCCGCCAGCGCGCCCGGCTCCGGGAGCGCCTGGAGCACGACCCGGACCTGCGGCTGGACGACGTCTGCTTCAGCCTGAACCTGGGCCGCAAGGTGCTGCCCCGCCGCTGGGCGGCCGTGGTGCGCAGCCGCGCGGAGCTGATCGCGGCGCTGGCCGGGGAGGGCGGCGGCCCGGCCGTCAGCACCGCCTCCGCGCCGGCCGTCGACGCCGGCGCCTTCACCCGGACCGACCAGGGGATCGTCCCGGCCGGCCGGGACGCCGGGGCGCTGTCCGCACTCGCCGCCGCCTGGGCGACCGGCGAGCAGGTGGACTTCGACGCGCTGCACCGCGGCGAGTCCAGCCACCGGGTGCCGCTGCCCACCTACCCGTTCCAGCCGCGCCGCTTCTGGCGCACCGACTGGTGACCGGGCACCCGCCGGCCCCGGTGTCGGCCGCTGTGGACCTCGGCGACCCGGCCACCTTCGCCGACCCCGACCTCGACCTCGACGGCTTCTGGCGCACCCTGCGGGACACCGCGCCGCTGCACTGGAACCCCCCGGTCGACGGCCGGCGCGGCTTCTGGGTGCTCTCCCGGCACGAGGACATCATGGCCGTCTACCGGGACGACCAGCACTTCACCTCCGAGCGCGGCAACGTACTGGTCACCCTGCTGGAGGGCGGCGACGCCGGGGCCGGCCGGATGCTGGCGGTCACCGACGGGCACCGCCACCACGAGCTGCGCAAGATCCTCCAGCGGGTCCTGTCGCCCCGGGTGCTCGACCGGGTCGCGCGGACCGTCCGGGTCAACACCCGGCAGTGGATCCGCGAGGCCGTCGAGTCCGGCGGCTGCGACTTCGCGGAGCGGATCGCCGCCCGGATCCCGATGACCACCGTCGCCAACCTGCTCGGGGTGCCCGGGGAGGACCAGGACTACCTGCTCAGCCTCACCAAGGCCGCGCTGTCGGCGGACGGCGAGGACGTCGACGAGGTCGACTCCGAGATGGCCCGCAACGAGATCCTGATGTACTTCGCCGACCTCGTCGACGAGCGCCGGGAGGCGCCGGGCGAGGACGTGATCAGCATGCTGATCGCCAGCTCCATCGACGGGGTGCCGCTGACCGACGAGGACGTGGTGCTCAACTGCTACAGCCTGATCATCGGCGGCGACGAGACCAGCCGGCTGACGATGATCGACTGCGTCCGCACCCTGGCCGCCCGGCCCGAGCAGTGGCAGCGGCTGCGGCGGGGCGAGGTCGCCGTCGGGACGGCGGTGGACGAGGTGCTGCGCTGGGCCTCCCCCACCATGCACTTCGGGCGCAGCGTCGTCCGGGAGACCGAACTGCACGGGGTCCGGCTGCGTCCGGGCGAGATCGTCACCCTGTGGCACGCCTCCGGCAACCGGGACGAGCGGGTCTTCGAGCGGCCCGGGGAGTTCGACCTCGGCCGCACCCCCAACAAGCACCTGGCCTTCGGCTACGGCCCGCACTTCTGCGTCGGCTCCTACCTGGCCAAGGTGGAGATCGCCGAACTGCTGGAGGCCCTGCGGGACTTCACCACGGGCTTCGCGCTGACCGAGGAGCCGCTGCCGATCCGCTCCAACTTCCTGACCGGGTTCTCCACCCTGCCGGCCCGGTTCGAGCCCGACGCCGCCGGACTGGCCCGGGAGGCCGCCGGACCGGCCCCGGAAGGGGTCGAGTGACGACCTGACGCGGACCGAGACCCGACCAGTGAGCGCAGGAGTACGGATGAACATCTACCTATCGGGACAAGGGGCCTTCGCGGTGCAGGTCGCGGAAGCCCTGCTGGACAGCGGACACAAGATCGTCGGCGCGGCCGCCCCCCGGCTGCGCAAGGGGCGGTCGGACGAGGCCGACGCGATGTGCTGGGACCGGCTGCGCTCCTGGGCGTACCCCCGGGACATCCCGTGGACCGACTCGGCCGAACTGCGCGCGCGGCACGTCCCGGACGGGGTGGACCTCATCGTCGCCGCGCACTCGCACGCCTTCCTCGGCCGGCAGACCCGGGCCCGGGCCGCCGTCGCCACCATCGGCTACCACCCCAGCCTGCTGCCGCTGCACCGGGGGCGGGACGCGATCCGCTGGACGATCCGCGACGGCGACAAGGTGACCGGCGGCAGCGTCTACCACCTCACCGAGCGCACCGACGGCGGCCCGATCGCTGCCCAGCAGCACCTGTTCGTGCCCCCGGGCTCGACCGCGCAGAGCCTGTGGCGCGACCACCTGGCCCCGCTCGGGGTGCGGCTGCTGCTGAAGGTGGTCACCGACCTCGCGGCGGACCGCCGGATCGAGGTCGCCCAGGACGAGTCGCTGGCGACCTGGGAACCGGCGATGGACACCCAGCCGCTGTTCAAGCCCGAGCTGATCGCCCTGCCCGGATCGGTGCGGGTGGACGGCGACAGGTGGGCGCTGCACGAGGACTGAGCCGCGCCGCGCACGGCCGGGGCCCCGCACCACTCCGGTGCGGGGCCTCGGCCGTGTGCGGACCGGCCGTGCTCGGAGCGGACCGGCCGTGCTCAGAGCGGCAGTTGGAAGCGCAGCCGGAACAGCGCGCCGCCACCGGGGGCGGCCTCGGCGGCGAGGGTGGCACCGTGCGCCTGGGCGATCTGCCGGGCCATCGCCAGGCCGAGGCCGGAGCCGGGCAGGGCCCGGGCGGCCGAGGCGCGGTAGAAGCGGTCGAAGACGTACGGGAGGTCCTCGGCGGCGATGCCGGGGCCGTGGTCGCGCACGGTCAGCTCCAGCCGGTCCGGGGAGCCGGCGAGGTGGACCTCGACGGTGCCGCCGGGCGGGCTGAACTTGGCCGCGTTGTCGAGCAGGTTGGAGACCAGCCGGGCGAGCCTGGCGGGCACGCCGGCCACCGGGCGCCCGGCCCCGGAGACGTCCAGGGTGAAGGCGACGGCCGGCCAGTGGCCGCGCGCGGTGTCCACGCAGTGCCCGACCAGCGGGCCGAGGGCGACCTGTTCGAGCAGCGGCTGGGGCTCCTCGTCCCGGGCGAGTTCGATCAGGTCGTTCACCAGGCCGGTCACCTCGCGCAGCTGGCGGCGCAGCGCGGCCGCCGCCCGGTCGCGCTGACCGTCCGTCAGCCGGTCGGCACGGGACAGCAGTTCGGCGTTGGTGCGGAGCGCGGTCAGCGGGGTGCGCAGCTCGTGCGAGGCGTCGGCGACCAGCCGGCGCTGCGCGGCGACGGACTGCTCCAGTTCGCCCAGCATGGTGTTGAAGCTGGCGGCGAGCCGGGTGAGTTCGTCCTCCCGGCGGCCGGGCGGCAGTTCGATCCGCAGTCCGGCGTCCCGGGTCGCGGCGATCCGTTCGGCGGTGCGGGTCAGCCGGCCGACCGGGGCGAGCGAGGTGCGGGCGACGGCCAGGCCGAGCAGTGCGGCCAGCAGCACCCCGGCCGCGGCGACGGCGCCCATCATCAGCCCGGCCTGCCGCACCCCCTCCTGGACGCTGTCGGCGCGCAGCGCGACCTGGACGGCCTGCCGGACGCCGGGCGGTGCCGCGGTCATCGGGGTGGTGAGCATCCGGGCCGGGTGGCCGCCGATGGTGAGGTCGGTGAAGTAGCCGGCCCGCTGCCGGTCGGCGACCTGGCGGGTGGCCGCGGTGACCGGCAGCAGGTAGGGCTCGTTCGCCGTCCTGGCCGGGTCGGCGGCGACGATCTGGGCGCAGGCCGGGGCGGCCAGGTAGTTGCACTCGCCGTAGACCACCTGGGGACCCTGGTCGCGGTGCTGCTGCTGGACCAGGGTGGCCTGCTGGGTGAGGTGCTGGTCGAGCTGGTGGTTGAGTTCGTAGCGGACGACGCTGAACGCGGCCGCGCTGATCCCGAGCGCGACCACCGCGACGGCCGCCGTGCAGGCCAGCGCGAGCCGGGTGCGCAGCGGGCGCCGGCGCCGCCAGCGGGCGTGCTCCCTCACGCCCGGTCCAGCCGGTAGCCGACCCCGTGCACGGTCTGCACCAGCCGCGGCTCGCCGCCGGCCTCCAGCTTGCGGCGCAGGTAACCGACGTACACCGCGAGGGAGTTGGAGTCGGGGCCGAAGTCGGCTCCCCACACCCGTTCCATGATCATCTCGCGCGGCAGCACCTGGCCGGGGTGGCGCAGCAGCACCTCCAGCAGGGCGAACTCGGTGCGGGAGAACTCCACCGGCCGGCCGGCCCGGGTGCCGGTGCGGGTCACCGGGTCGACCTCCAGGTCGGCGAAGCGGTAGCCGGGCTCCTCCTCCGGGGCGGCGGCGCTGCGGCGCAGCAGGGCGCGCAGCCGGGCCGCCAACTCGTCCAGGGCGAAGGGTTTGACGAGGTAGTCGTCCGCGCCCGCGTCCAGGCCGTCCACCCGCTCGCTCACCGAGTCACGGGCGGTCAGCACCAGGATCGGGATCCGGTCCCCGAGCGCCCGCAGCCGGCGGCAGACCGCCAGGCCGTCCAGGACGGGCATCATCAGGTCGAGCACCATCGCGTCCGGCTGCCAGGCGCCCACCTCGGTCAGCGCCGCCAGGCCGTCGGCGGCCCCCCGCACCCGGTAGCCCTCGACCGTCAGGCCGTCCTCGACGGCGGCCCGCACCTCGGGGTCGTCGTCGACGACCAGCACCTTCTGCCCGTTGTCCATGTGGACAACCCTCTCAAATCGGCTCTGAGAAGTCTCTTAGACGGCCTCGGCAGGGTCGACGGCATGCGGACGACGACAGAACACGAGACGCCCGGCCCCCTCCACGACCAGCCGCCGCTGTCGGTGGTGATCGGCGCCGGCGGCACCGGCGGGCACATCTACCCGGGCCTGGCGCTGGCCGAGGCGCTGCGCCGGGCCGACCCCCGGGCGGTGATCTCCTTCGTCGGCACCGAACGCGGCCTGGAGACCACCCTGATCCCCCAGGCCGGCCACCGGCTGCACACCGTCGACATGATCCCCTTCGACGCCTCGCTCGGGCCCCGCCGCTACCTGCTACCGGCCGCGCTGCTGCGCTCCGGCCGGCAGTGCCGGGAGATCCTGCGCGCCCAGGGCGCCCAGGTGGCGGTCGGGATGGGCGGCTACCCGAGCGCGCCGGTCATCGTCGGCGCCCGGATGGCCGGGCTGCCCAGCGTGGTGCACGAGTCCAACGCGGTGCCCGGGCGGGCCAACCGCTTCGCCGCCCGGCTCACCCCGCACGTCGCGCTCGCCTTCGACCGCACCCGGGAGCACCTGCCGGCCGGGCGGGCGGTGCAGACCGTCGGGATGCCGCTGGTCGGCGCGGTGGCCCGGCTCGACCGGGCGGCGCTGCGGGCCGAGGCGCGGCGGCACTTCGGCGTCCCGGACGGCGCCGCGCTGCTGGTCCTCAACGGCGGCAGCCTGGGCGCCGCCCGGCTCACCGCGGCCGCCCTCGAACTGGCCGCGCGCTGGCGCCACCGGACGGACCGGCGGCTGCTGGTCAAGACCGGCCCGGCCGCGCTGGCGCAGGTGCGGGCCGCGCTCGCGGGCAACCCGGTCGCGCACGCCGTCGCCTACCTGGACCGGATGGACCTGGCCTACGCGGCCGCCGACCTGATGGTCTGCCGGGCCGGTGCGGCGACCGTCGCCGAGCTGTCCAGCGTCCGGATGCCGGCCGTCCTGGTGCCCTACCCGCACGCGCCGCACGACCACCAGACCCACAACGCGCGGGTCCTCTCCGACGCCGGCGCGGGCCTGCTGCTGGCGGACGAGGAGTGCACCGGCGAGCGGCTGGCCGAGCTGGCCGAGCCGCTGCTCGCCGACCCGGCCCGGCTCGCGGCGATGGCCCGGGCCGCCGACCCGGGCGACCACGCGCGCGCCGCCGACCTGCTCGCCGCGAAGGTGCTGCGGGTGATCGGCCGCACCCCCGCGCCCACCCTCCCCTGACCGAACCCCGACGAACGCACCGAACCCCGACGCACACCTGGAGCACAGCCATGACCGAGCACAACACCCAGCAGGACTGGACCGGCCGGACCGTCCTGGTCACCGGCGCCGAGGGCTTCATCGGCAGCACCCTGGTCGACCTGCTGGTCGCCCGCGGCGCCGAGGTCCGGGCCCTGGTGCACTACAAGCCGTACGCCGAACGCGGCTACCTGGCCCGCTACCTGGACGACCCCGACGGCCCGGTGCGGCTGCTCGCGGGCGACGTCCGGGACGCCCACCGGGTGCTGGACGCGGTGGCCGGCTGCGACACCGTCTTCCACCTGGCCGCGCTGATCGGCATCCCGTACAGCTACCAGGCCCCCGAGGCGTACGTGCAGACCAACGTGGTCGGCACCCAGAACGTCGCCGCCGCCTGCCTGCGGCACGGCGCCCGGCTGGTGCACACCTCCACCAGCGAGGTGTACGGGACGGCGATCACCGCGCCGATCGACGAACGGCACCCGCTGCAGCCGCAGTCCCCGTACTCCGCCTCGAAGATCGGCGCGGACATGATGGCGCTGTCCTACCGGCACGCCTTCGGGCTGCCGGTCGCCGTGGTCCGCCCCTTCAACACCTACGGCCCGCGCCAGTCGGCCCGCGCCGTGATCCCCACCATCCTCGCCCAACTGCACTCCGGCGCCCGGGAGGTCAGGCTCGGCTCGACCACCCCGACGCGCGACTTCACCTACGCCACGGACACCGCCGAGGGGTTCCTCGCGGTGGCCCGGGCCGACCGGGCGCTCGGCGAGGTGGTCAACCTCGGCACCGGCACCGAGGTGTCCATCGGCGACCTCGCCAAGGCCCTGATCACCGCCTCCGGCCGGGACGCCGAGGTCGTCGTCGACCCGGGCCGGCTGCGCCCGGGCGGCAGCGAGGTCGAGCGGCTGCTCTCGGACAACCGCAAGGCCCGCGCACTCACCGGCTGGGAACCGCTGGTGGGGCTGGACGAGGGACTGCGCCGGACCTCCGACTGGGTCGCCGAGCACCTCCACCTGTTCGCGCCGAACCGCTACCAGGTCTGAGGCACCGGCAGGTCCGGGGCGCTACCGGGTCCGACGGTGTGCGGCCCGGAGCGCCCGGGCCGCACACCGTCCGCTCAGGAGGCGACCGTCCAGCCCTGTCCGGCCGCGGCGCCGTCCACCGCCTCGGTGGTCACCGTCGAACCCGCCGCCCCGCCACCGGCGTCGAGGGCGAGGCCGGTGGCGACGTTGGTGATGCTCAGCGCGCCGGTCGCCGCGTTCCGGTCGACCCGCCACTCCTGCCAGGGGTTGCCCGGCGCGTAGTCCAGCAGGTAGGCGCTGTTGCCCGCCGACGTCCCGGCCGCCAGCACGGTGTGGACGTGGGTGGCGGTGTCGCAGTCGTCGCTGATCCGCACGGTGCCGTCCGGGTTGGCGGTGAAGGTCCACTGCTCCGAGGTGTGGGTGGGCCACCAGGTGTTGACGTCGGCCACCGAGCCCAGTGGCGCGCTGCAGGTGCCGGAGACCTCCAGCACCGGGCCGCCGGTGCCGCCCGCACCCAGTGCGTGGTACTTCCCGTCGCCCACCACCGCCGGGGCGGTGCCGGTCCGCGGGGTGAGGCGGTACAGCGCCACCCCGTGCGGGGCCACCGTGCCGCCGCCGACCGTGCCCCCGGCGGCGATCGTGCCGGTCGCGCCGGTCCACAGCTCCTGGTACGTGAACCCGCCGGTCAGCCCGAGTGCGCCGAGCCCGGCGCCGATGGGCCGAGGGGTGGCCGGGTCCTGGTTGACCAGCAGCACGGCGGTGTCCCCGTTCGCCAGCGGCCGTTCGAGCACCACCGGCGCCGTGCCGCTCGCGGGTGCGGCCCCGACCAGGGTGGCGGGCCTGGCCAGCGCGTCCTGGTCGATCCGGATCACGTCCGCGTTCCTGAGCACCGCCAGGCTGGACGCGCCGATCCCGGTGGACCAGGTGGCGCCGTCCGCGCTGTGCCGGGACTGGGCGGCGGTCCGCAGGTCGGCGCCGGAGATCAGCGGGGCGGCGAGCATCGCCAGCACCGAGGTCTCGGTGCGCGACTCGTCGTCGGTGAACGGCTTGTGGCAGGGGCAGGTGTCGGTGCTGCCGTAGAGCCCGTAGACGTCGTTCCAGCCGGTGAACATCATGTCGAGGTCGTTCCAGCTGCCCGGGCGCACGTTGCCCGGGTACTCCAGCGCCGTCCGCAACTGGCCGTTCCAGAGCACCCCGTCGAGTTCGCTGTCGCGGTCCCCGCCGATCCGGCACAGGTTGGCCACCTGCCCGCACCACACTCCGGTCGGGGCGTAGCCGGGCGCGCTGAACGGCGCGGTGCCGGCCGCCTGGACGACCGGGTCGGTGCGGGCCGGGTCGGCCGGGTCGAGGAGGTAGGGCACACCGGTGTGGGCGGGCTGGGCGGAGACGCTGAGGGTGACCTCGGGCCGTCCCTGGGCCGCCGAGGCGGCGTCCAGGGCCCGCTGGAAGGTCTGCACCCGGGCGTAGACGGAGCGGGTGAGCTCCTTGCCCTCGCCCTGGGTCGAGTAGTCGTGGCCGTCCGGGCCGGTGATCGGCGGGCCGTACGGGCAGTCGTCGTACTTGACGAAGTCGACGCCCCAGGAGACGAAGTCGGCCGCGTCGACGGACTCGTGTCCCAGGCTGCCGGGGTGCATCTGACAGGTCTCGTAGCTGTCGGTGGCGTAGAGGCCGAGCTTCATGCCCTTGGCGTGGGCGTACTGGGCCAGGTACTGGATGCCGTTGACGGTCCGGCCGTCGACGGTCTGCGCGGGGAAGTGGTCCGGGCGCGGGACCAGGTGGCCGGAGGTGGGGTCGTCGCCGGTGCCGTCGGTGCCCGCGACCGGGTGGCCGGCGGCGTCGTAGAGCTGCATCGAGCCGCTGGGGGTGCGGACGAAGTCGGTGCTCTGGCCGTCGCGGTGGCCGAGCGACCAGCCGTCGTCGACGGTGACGGTGGTGTAGCCGGCGCTCACCAGCCCGTTGGAGGCCATGAAGTCGATGGTCTGGACGACCTGCTCCTCGGTGACCTCGGTGCCGAGCGAGTTCCAGGAGTTCCAGCCCATCGGCGGGGTGAGGGCGTTGCCGTTGCCGAGGGCGGCGGCCGGGGCGGCCGTGCCGAGGCCGAGGGCGCCGAGGCCGGTGGCGGCCAGGGCGAGGGCGAGCAGGGGTGCCGCGAGGCGGCGGGGGCGAAGGCGCACGGGCGCTCCTGTGGGGGTGTGGGGGTGCGTCTGGAACGGCGCCCCGGCCGTCGGGGTCGGCCGGGGCGACGGAGGGTCAGCCGGTGACCGCCGCGGTGGCGGTGCGGCCGGGGGCGAGGGTGACGGTGGCGACGGTGTACTCGACGCCGTCGACGGTGGTGGTGCGGGCGGGCCGGGGCGTCCCGTCGACGGTGATCCCGGCGTGGACGCCCGGGAAGCGGGCCTCCCAGGTCAGCGGCCCGGCGCCGGTGTCGGTGAGGGTGCTGCGGGTCGTGCCGTCCTGGCGCAGGGTCACCGTGCCGCTCCCGATCGGAAGGGAGGCGACCTGCAACCAGTCGATCCCGGAGGGGAGTTGCGAGGCGGTGACGAGGCGGTGGGCGGCGGCGTCGGGCTGCACGCCGAGCAGGCCCTGGACGGTCTGGCCGAGCAGGGTGAACGGCAGCTCGGGGTAGTCGCCGTTGAGCATCCGACCGCTGGCGTGGGCCCGGTCGACGCTGCGGTAGATCTGCTGCATCCACTTCCAGGCGGTGGCACCGTCGTGGGCGGCGAAGAAGGCGTCCGGCAGGTAGCTGAGGGCCTCGGCGTTGCCGGAGGCCTGCGGGCCCGACTCCTGGGCGTCGACGGACTTCAGGAGGGAGTCCAACCGCTGTCCGGGGTCGAGGAGTTGCTTGGCCGGCATCAGCACGTCGGCCTCGTACCCCCAGCCGGTGACCGGGCGGCCCTGGGTGTCGTAGCCGTGGACGACCTGGTCGGGGTGCGCCGGGTCGACGCTCCAGCTCCGGTTGACGTACGCCTTCAGGGCGTCGGCGGCCCGCCGGTACCCGGCCGCTCCGGACGCGTCGCCGCGGGCGTCGGCCAGCGTCGCGGCGGACCGGTAGGCCTGGTACTGGGCGCCGAGGGCGTCACCGGCCTCGGCGTAGGCGCCGGTGGCGTTCTCGGCGTAGCTCGCCGTTCCGGCGAAGATGCTGCCGCTGGTCGCCTGCGGGATCGGGAGGCCGTGGTTGTCGACCGGGCCAGGGTGCCGGTCGATGAAGTCGCCGAGGGTGGTGCGGACGTAGTCGCTCAGCAGCGGATCGACGGCGTAGTCCCGGTCGCCGGTCCACCGGTAGGCCTCGCCGGCCTTCTGGACCAGCTCGAACGGGGCGGGCAGCTCCCGGACGAAGGCGTCCGGGCCGTGGTAGTCGATGGCGGCGTAGCTGCGGGCGTCGAAGTTGAGGGCCCAGACCGGGTAGTGGCCGTTGGGCCCGGTGGCGGAGGCGGCGAAGCCGCGCAGCATGGTCTTGTTCTGGGCGTCCAGCCCGAGCAGGTGGGCGCCGACCAGCTGGTGGGCGAAGTCGCGGCTGTAGAAGGCGGACCGGAAGGGGTAGCCGGCCCAGTACGTGGTGTCGTAACCGCCGGTGGAGGTTCCGCCGGGGTGGTTCTCGTCCATGTTCAGCACGCCGGTGGTGCCGGGCTGCTGGACCCAGCTGTTGGCCTTGGTCTTGGCCCAGTCGAACAGGGCGACCAGGTCGGGGTCGGAGGAGCTGATCAAGGGGTCGTTCGGCGCGGACGGGGCCACCGCGGCGTCGTCCGCGTTGACCCAGCCGGACGGCGCGGAGCCGATCGCCAGGGTGACCCGGTCGCCCGCCGCGACCTTCACCCGGGGCAGGCTGTACTTGGCGTAGACGGGCTGCTCCGGCAGGGCCAGCGACTGCACGGTGGCGCCGTTGACGGCCACCGAGAAGGTGCCCCCGGCGGCGCCGGTGGCGATCCAGGCGGACAGGTCGTAGGACCCGGCGGTGACGGCGGTGACCTCCTGGGCCACCCGGTAGCCGGTCCCGGCGTCGAGGTAGGCGAGCCGGCCGCCGGAGTGCGGGTTGTTGCCGGCCACGCCCGTGTGCCCGGTGAACGTCCAGCCGGTGGCGCCCTGTTCGAAGCCCGGGTTCGCGAGGACCAGCGGTTCGGTGCGGGTCAGCGTCCAGCGCTGGTCCGCACCGGCCGTGCAGTCGCGGGCCCGGACCGGCCGGCCGGCCGCGCCGCCGGGCGGCGCGGTGAGGCACTGGCGGGCGCGGTCCACCGGAGCGAGGGTGTACCCCCCGCCGGGGGCCGGGGAGACGGTGAACCGGGCGCCGCCCGGGAGGTCGCCGCAGTCCGCGGTGACCGCGCCGCGGGTCCGGCCGTCCAGCGCCAGGCAGTGCCCGGTCGCGGCGTTGACCAGGGCGTAGCCGGCCGGCGCGGTGGTGACCCGCTGCAGTCGCCAACGCTGGCTCAACAGCCCCTGGCAGGCGGCCCGGACGGCCGGGGTGCCGGCGGCGGCCTCGGCGAACCGGGTGCTCAGACAGCCGCCGCCCGCTGCGGGGCCCAGGACGTAACTGCCGCCGTCGACCGGGGCGTCGCCGCCCGCCGCGCGGGCCGGGGCGGCGACGGCCGCCTGGGCGGCGAGCACGGCCAGGGCCGCGAGGACGGCGAGGCCGCCCGACGGCAGGGCGCGGGCGGTGCGTGACGAGGGCATGGGGAAGCTCCTTGGCGATCCGCGCGGCGAGGTCCCGAGCACGGGATTTGAACGTTCAAAGCGACCGGCCGGACGGGACCGGCCCGCACACCCGCACCCAGGGCTCTCCACCCCGTGCGATCGGTGACATGTGCAATTTCACATGCCGCACCGGGCGCCGTCAACGGACTGCGCACGGGTGGCCGCCTTTCCCCCGGGCGCGCCGCGCCCGCGCCCGGGCCGACGCCGACCGCCCGCCGCGCCGGGAGGGCGGGCGGGCGGTGCGCACTGCGGCGCGGTGCGGTGCGGTGCGACCGGTCAGGGGCGCAGCTCCAGGGTGCAGCACTTCACGGCGCCGCCGGCCTTGAGGAGTTCGGTGGTGTCCACGCCGACCGGGTCGAAACCGCGCTGCCGCAACTGCTCGATCAGGCCCGCCGCCGCCTGCGGCAGGACGACGTTGCGTCCGTCCGAGAAGGCGTTCAGGCCGAACACCGCGGCGTCCTGCGGCTCGGCCAGCAGGGCGTCCGGGAAGAGGTTCCGCAGCACCGAGCGGCTGCCCGGGGTGAAGGCCTCCGGGTAGTACATGACCTCGGTGTCGGAGAGCACCGCGAGGGCGGTGTCCAGGTGGTAGTGCTCGGGGTTGACCAGGGTGAGCGAGGTGACCGGCAGCCCGAAGAACTCCTGCGCCTCGTGGTGCGAGCGCAGGTCGGTGCGGAAGCCGGTGCCGGCCAGGATGCGCCGCCCGACGGGCAGGTAGTCGCCCTCGCCCTCGTTGATGAACTCCGGCCAGAGCAGCTCCCGGTAGCCCTGCCGGCGGAACCAGTCGAGGTAGGCCGGGCCCTCGGCGGTGCGCTCCAGGTGCCGGAACCGGGCCCCGAGGACCTTGCCGTCCACCACCGTCGCGCCGTTGGCGGCGAACACCATGTCCGGCAGCCCGGGGACCGGGTCGATCACGTCCACGGTGTGGCCGAGCGCGAGGTACACCTCGCGCAGCCGCTCCCACTGGAGCAGCGCCAGCTCCCGGTCGACCGGCTTCTCCGGATGCATCCACGGGTTGATGGAATACGTCACGTCGAAATGCTGCGGCCGGCACATCAGCAGCCGGCGCGGGGTCGCCGTGCGGGCCGTCGGCCGTATCGACTCGGGTTGCGCACCGCCATTGGACACAGGGGTCTCCTCTGCGTTGGGGTCCTTCGGAGAAATGCGGGGGTCGCCCGCGCGGCAGTCAACTACGCTCTGGTGAATGCGTCCACTTGCCGAGAATGAAATCCGCGAGTCATTCGTCAACTGCACGAAGGGGGAGGCGCGGCGACTCAGCATTCCCCGCAACCTCTCCGAACTCCCTTGGGACGACCTGGACTTCCTGGGCTGGCGGGATCCGGGCGCGCCGGACCGCGGCTACCTGGTGGCCCTGCGGGGCGAGGGGCTGGTGGGGATCACCCTGCGCGCGCCGAACGTCCGGCGCAGCCTCACCAAGACCAACGTGTGCTCGCTCTGCATCACCATCCACGGCGGCAGCGGGGTGGCCCTGCTCTCCGCCCGCCGGGCCGGTGCCGCCGGGCGCGAGGGGAACACCGTCGGCACCTACATCTGCGCGGACCTGGCCTGTTCGCTGTACGTGCGCGGCAAGCGGCGGTCCGCCTCGGTGAGCCGGCCGGAGGAGTCGCTGTCGCTGGAGGAGCAGGTCGCGCGGACGGTCGGCAACCTGGACGCCTTCGTGGGCCAGGTGCTGCAGACGGCGTGAACCCGGGCGTCCGGGGGCCCGGCCGGGCCCCCGGGGCCGGGGCGCCGGTCAGCCCGCCGCCGGGCCGTCCTTGAGCACCCGGGCCACGATCGCGACGGCCGCGTCGACGTCCTCGGCGCCCACCCCGTGGTGGACCACCGCGCGGATCCGGCCGTGGCCGAACTCGGTGACCGCCAGGCCGTGTCCGGTCACCGCGTCCAGGAAGGTGCGCCAGCTGAACCGCTCGTCGGTGACCTCGAAGATCACGATGTTGGTCCGGACGGTGTCGACGTCCAGCGCCACCCCCGGGAGCACCGCCAGGCCCTCGGCCAGCCGCCGGGCGTTGGCGTGGTCCTCGGCCAGCCGGCCCCGGGTGTCCAGCGCGACCAGGGCGGCGGCCGCCAGCAGCCCGGCCTGGCGCATCCCGCCGCCGAGCATCTTGCGCAGCCGGCGGACCTTCCCGACGAACTCCGCGCTGCCCGCCACCATCGAGCCGACCGGCGCGCCGAGGCCCTTGGAGAGGCAGAACTGCACCGAGTCGACGTGCGCGGTGATCTCCGCGACCTCCACCCCGGCGGCGATCGCCGCGTTCACCACCCGGGCGCCGTCCAGGTGCACCGCGACCCCGCGCCCGTCGGCGAAGCGGCGCACCTCGGCCAGGTAGTCCAGCGGCAGCACCACGCCGCCGCAGCGGTTGTGGGTGTTCTCCAGGCAGATCAGCGCCGGCAGCGCGAACTGGGGGTCCTCCGGGTCGTCCGGGAAGGCCGCGGCGAGGTCGGCGAGCGCGATGGTGCCGTCCGGCCGGTTGGGCACCGGCTCGTAGACCACCCCGCCGCAGACCGCGGCGCCGCCCGCCTCGTACAGCCAGATGTCGCTCTCGGCGCCGACCACGGCCTTGCTGCCGCGCGGGGCGTGGGCCATGATCGAGGCCAGGTTGGCCATGGTGCCGCTCGGGAAGAAGCAGGCCGCCTCCTTGCCGGTCAGTTCGGCGGAGCGGCGTTCGAGCTCGTTGACCGTCGGGTCCTCGCCGTAGACGTCGTCGCCGAGCTCCGCCTCGGTCATCGCGGTGAGCATCTCGGGCGTCGGCAGTGTGAAGGTGTCACTGCGCATCTCGATCACGGCGGGGGTGTCCTCTCGTTCCTGGGCGGTGCGGGGGCGGCGCTGCGGGGTGGTCAGCGCAGCCGGGCGGTCACCGGGAGGTGTTTGATCCCGGCGATGAAGTTGGAGGCCAGGTGCTCGACCGGGCCGGCCGGCTCGAACCGCTCCACCAGGGCGGTCAGTTCGGCGAAGAACTCGCCGAGGGCGATCCGGGCGAGCGGGGCGCCGACGCAGTAGTGCGGGCCGAAGCCGAAGGCGACGTGCCGGTTGGGGGTCCGGCCGACGTCGAAGCGGTACGGCTCGTCGAAGACGCCCTCGTCCCGGTTGGCCGAGCCCAGCCAGGCGACCACGGCCTCCCCGGCCCGCACGGGTTCGCCGCCGAGCCGGGTGTCCTCGGTCGCGTAGCGCATCGCGTGGGTGGCCGGGGAGGCCCAGCGCAGGCCCTCCTCGACGGCCGACGGGATGCCCGCCCCGCCGTCGAGCAGTCGCCGGTACTGCTCGGGGTGCTCCAGGAAGGCGTGCACCGTGGTCGCGATGACGTGCGGCGCGGTGACGTTGGCGCCGAGCAGCACGTTGTAGCAGTTGTAGATGACCTCGTCGAGCCGGATCGTCCGGTCGCCGACGGTGAGCTGCTGGAGCAGGCCGACCAGGTCCTCGCGCGGGGTGCGGTCGGCCGCCACCTCGGCGAAGTAGTCGAAGAGTTCGTGGTGGGCGGAGACCAGTTGGTGGCCGCCCTCCTCGTCCCGGGAGGACGGGTCGGCGGGGGCGATGGCGACCGTGGTGAGCCGGGTCAGTTCCGGCCAGTCGGCCTCGGGCAGGCCCATCAGGGCGCCGGTGAACATCATCGGGAAGGCGGTCATCGCCGCCGCCAGGTCCCACGGTCCGCCGCCGGCCAGCGGCTCCAGCAGCGACCGGGCCATCCGGCGGATGGCCGGGCGGCGGGCGGCGAGTTCGCGGGCGGACAGCGCCTGGGCGACCGGGCGGCGCAGGTAGCCGTGGACCGGCGGGTCGCTGGCGACCATCATCCGGTCGGCCGCCGGGTCCTGCTCGCCGAGGACGGAGAGCATGTTGCCGCGCCGCGAGGTGAACAGCGCGTGGTCGCGCAGCACGGCGCTGGTCTCGGCGTGGGTGGTGACGGAGACGTAGCCGCGGCCGTCCGGCACGGTGAGCCTGGTCACCGGGGCCTTGGCGCGGTAGTGCCGCCAGACCGCGTGCGGGTCGCCGGTGGCGTAGAACTGCGGGTCGCTCAGGTCGACCTGCTCGGGGTCGGCTTCGGGCGCGGCGCCGGGGGTCGGGCCCGGGACGGTGATCCTCACGGCGTCGCCCCGCGCCCGGCGGCCGGCCCGGCCCCGGTGGCGGGTTCCGGCCGCTGGGCCCTGATCTGCTCCGCCAGCCCGGCGACGGTCGGGTTGAGGTAGAAGACCCGGGCCCGGATCACCGCCTCGAACTCGGCGGTGATCTCCCGGGTGATCCGGCTGGCGGTCAGCGAGTGGCCGCCGAGGTCGAAGAAGTCGTCGTCGACGCCGACCGGTTCGACGTCGAGGACCTCCTGCCAGAGCACGGCGAGCCGGCGCTCGACCTCGTCCCCGGGCTCGCGGTAGGGCACCTCGCCGTCCGGGCGGGTGCGGCCGCGCCGGGCGGCGAGGGCCGGCCGGTCGACCTTGCCGTTGGGCTTGAGCGGCAGCCGGTCGACCCAGACCAGGGCGGAGGGGATCATCGCGGCCGGGAGGTCCACGGCGAGCGTCCGGCGCAGCTCCACCGAGGAGACGGCGTAGGGGCCGCTGTAGAAGGCGACCAGCCGGCGGTCGCCGGGCCCGTGGTCCTGGAGGACGACGGCGGCGTCCAGGACGTCCGGGTGGCGGCGCAGCCGGGCCTCGATGTCCTCGGACTCGATCCGCACCCCGTTGACCTTGAGCTGGCCGTCGGCGCGCCCGGCGAACTCGAAGGTGCCGTCGGGGGCGCGCCGGGCGAGGTCGCCGGTGTCGTACATCCGGGCGCCGGGGACGCCCGCGAACGGGTCGGGCCGGAACCGGTCGGCGGTCAGGCCGGGCAGGTCGAGGTAGCCGTGGGCGAGGCCGGCGCCGTTGACGAAGAGCCGCCCCACGGTGCCGTCGGGCACCCGCTCCAGCTCCCCGTCGAGGACGACCATGCCGGTGCCGTCGATCGGCCGGCCGATCGGCACGCCGCGGTCGCCGAGCGGTGCGCGGACGGGGTGGGTGCTGGTGAAGGTGGTGTTCTCGGTGGGGCCGTAGGCCGCGGACACCAGGGTGCCGGGCAGGGCGGCGACGGCGCGGTCGACGTGTTCGGCGGAGAGCACCTCGCCGCCGGTGAGCAGCGCGCGCAGCGCGGGCAGGTCGGTCAGGCCCACCTCGACGGCCTGGTGGAACAGGGCGGTGGTGAGGAACAGCACGGTGGTGCCGGTGTCCCGGACGGTCTTGACGATCTCGGCGGGCCCGAGCCGGCCGGCCGGGGCGAGCGCCAGGCAGCCGCCGTTCAGCAGGGCGCCCCAGATCTCCAGGGTGGAGGCGTCGAAGGCGACCGGGGCGAGCTGGAGGAAGACGTCGTCGGCCCGGGCCCCGAGGAAGCCGGAGTCCAGCACCAGGCGCAGCACGGCCCGGTCCGGCACGCAGACGCCCTTGGGGCGGCCGGTGGAGCCGGAGGTGTAGGCGACGTAGGCGAGGTCCTCGGGGCTCCGGTCCGCCGGGGGCGCGGTCGGCCCGGCGGCGGATCCGCCGCCGGCGTCGGGCCGGTCGGGGCCGTCGGCGGCGTCGAGGACGTCCAGGAGGTCGAGCTGGTCGAACTCGCCCTCGATCCGGTCCCGTTGGGTCCGCCCGGTGACCAGCAGCGACACCCCCGCGTCGCCGAGGATGGTGCGCAGCCGGGCGATCGGGTCGCCCGGGTCGACGGCGACGTACCCGGCACCGGCCTTGAGGACTCCGAGCAGGGCGGTGATCAGCCCCGGCGAGCGTTCCAGCAGGACACCGACCCGGTCGCCGCGGCGCACGCCGCGGGCGCGCAGCCGGGCGGCGAGGGCCTCGGCGGCCGCGTCCAGTGCGGCGTAGTCGAGGTCGCCGTCCTCGGAGCGGACCGCGGTGGCCTGCGGGGAGGCCGCCGCGACGGCGGCGAAGCGGCCGGCGAGGGTCCACCCCTGCGGGGGATCTGACTCGGTCATGCCCGGTGATTCCAACATGGTGCGGTCGCGGATCCCTTCGCGCGAAACCTTGCCCTTGTCAGTGCCCTGGTCAGTTCTTGACGAGAAGTCAGTGAATGGAGTTCGGATAGTCGGTGACGAACTCATTTGTCGAGCGGCCGACTTGGGGTACGGCTATGCCCACCTCGAACGCTTCGGATGCTATTCAGCGTGACGATGCGCCGTCAAGGGTGGGCCCGGTGAAACTCCGACATCAAGGGCAACTCCCCACCAGCGATCGGGATTTCCCCCATTTGCTTGCACAGCCGGTGGGGCAGCTCCTACTGTCATGGAGTGATCAGGAGCGGCGGAAGAGTGCTGCCCCGAGCACCGTCATCGGTCGACCGGACCGGTCGTCGACCCAGACAGGCCATCCCCAAAAGGGAGAGAGCAGGGAAGTCCGTGGGTGAGCGGCAACGTTCCGGCGTGGTCGCCGGAACCGGCATCGTCGACGTGGCCGGAATCGGCTTCGGTCCCTCGAACCTGGCCCTCGCGGCCGCCATTGCGGAGATCGCCGGCGGAGCCCCGGTCACCGCGCGCTTCTTCGAGGCGCAGCCGCGCTTCGGCTGGCACCGGGGCATGCTGATCGAGGGCGCGACCATGCAGGTCTCGTACCTCAAGGACCTGGTGACCATGCGGAACCCGACGAGTCCGTACTCGTTCCTGTGCTATCTGCACGCCAAGGGCCGGCTGGCCGATTTCATCAACACCAAGACCCCCTACCCGCTGCGGGTGGAGTTCCACGACTACCTGGAGTGGGTCGCGGAGAGCTTCGCGGACCTCGTCTCGTACGGCACCCGGGTGGTGGCGGTGGAGCCGGTCGGCGGCGAGCAGGGGGTCGAGTTCCTCGACGTGGTGTACCGGGCGCCGGACGGCACCCGGCAGGTGCAGCGCGCCCGCAACCTGGTCGTGGCCGCCGGCATCGAGCCGCGGCTGCCCGCCGAACTGCCCGCCTCGGAGCGGATCTGGCACACCGCCCGGTTCCTGCCGGAGGTGGACCGGATCGCGCCGCAGGACCCCCGGTCCTTCGTGGTGCTGGGCTCGGGCCAGAGCGCGGCGGAGGCGATCGAGCACCTGCACGGGCGCTTCCCGCAGGCGCAGGTGCACGCGGTGCACGCCCGCTACGGCTTCAGCGTCGCCGACGACAGCCCGTTCGCCAACCAGGTGTTCAACCCGGAGGCGGTGGACCGTTTCCACACCGCCCCGGACGACGTCCGACAGCGCCTCATCGATTATCACGCCGGCACCAACTACTCGGTGGTGGACGCCGATCTGCTGCACTCGCTGTTCCAGCAGTCGTACCTGGAAAAGGTGGCCGGAAATCCCCGGCTGAATTTCCACAACGTGTCCCGGGTCCGCGAAGTGTCGGAAACTCCGGACGGCCTTCGGATCGACGTCGAATCGCTGTCCTCCGGCACCAGCACCATCATCGAGGCGCAGGCGCTGGTGTGCGCGACCGGATACACCCGCGTCGATCCGGCCACCCTGCTGGACGGGGTGCTGCCGCACTGCCGGCTCGACGACCGGGGGCGGCTGCGGCTCGACCGGGAGCACCGGGTGGTGACCGACGAGAGCGTGCACTGCGGGATCTACGTCCAGGGCTTCGGCGAGCACAGCCACGGGCTCTCCGAGACCCTGCTCTCGCTCTCCGCGGTCCGGGCCGGCGAGATCGGCGACATGCTCGTCAAGGCACTGTCCGGCTGACTTTCTTCGAGGAGGACGAGTGTTCACGCCGAAGCTCTACCAGGTGGACGGGGACGACTGGCCGCTGCGGGTCATCGAGCGGCACCCGCTCGCGCTGCTCACCAGCAACGGTGACCCGGTGCCGAACGCCACCCACGTGCCGGTCATCGTGCCGCCCGGCACCGCCCCCGGGGACCCGCTCCCGGGCATGCGCCTGTGGTCGCACATGACCCGGGTGAACCCGCACCTCCAGCAGTTGGCGGCCGACGGCGGCGGCCCGGCCAAGCTGGTCTTCCACGGCCCGAACGGCTACGTCACGCCGACCCTCTACTCGGCCGCGATGGTCTCGCCGACCTGGAACTACGTGGCGGTCCACCTCGAGGGCACGGTCGACCTGGTCGACGGCGACGAGACCCTGACGATCGTCCACACCACCGCGCAGACCCTGGAGGACCGCTTCGGGGACAAGCTGCCGCTCGCGCCCTCGCTGGAGTACCACCGGCAGATCGTCGGCGCGGTCTGCGGCTTCCACTTCACCGTGACCAGGGTCGACGTGATGTTCAAGCTGAGCCAGGAGAAGGACGCCGAGGTCCGGCAGCGGGTGATCGACCGCTTCTCCGGCAGCGGCTCGGGACTGCACCGGGAGGTGGCCGACACCATGCGGGCGCTGCGGCTCGGCGATCCCGTGGACTGAACTCCCCGGCCGGGCCGGAGGACCAGGAGGCCCGGAGCGGTGTCACCGCTCCGGGCCTCCGGCGTGCTCCGTCCGGGCCGGTCAGCCCTGCGGACCGTCCATGGCCCGCCGCAGGCTGGCCGGGCGCATGTCCGTCCACACCTCGGCGATGTGCTTCAGGCACTCCTCGCGGGTGCCCTCGAAGCCCTCCGCCCGCCAGCCGAGCGGGAGTTCCCGCCCGGTCGGCCAGACCGAGTACTGCTCCTCCTGGTTGAGGACCACCTGGTAGCGGCGGTCGTCGTCGGGCTCGCTCATGTGTGTTTCCTTCCGGTCGGGCTCGGGCCTCGGAGCTGACTCAGCCGGCGACGTAGCCGGGCAGGGGGAACTTGGCCGCCAGTTCGGCGACCTGGGAGGAGACCGCGTACCGGACGTCGTCCGCGAGCCGGTAGGTGCGCGGGCCCAGCGGGGTGACGGCGGACAGCACGGTGTCGATCAGTTCGGCGCAGCGCGCCGCCTCGGCCCCGGACATCCCCCGGTGCGCGGCGCTGTTGGAGCCGAGCCGCACGCCGCCGCCGACCAGCGGCGGGGTGGTGTCCCCGGGCACCCGGTTCTTGTTGACCACGATCCCGCACTCCTCCAGCGCCTCCTCGGCCACCAGCCCGCTGAGCCCGCGCCCGCGCAGGTCCACCAGGACGGTGTGGTTGTCCGTCCCGCCGGAGACGATCGGGTAGCCGCGCCGGCCGAGTTCGGCCGCCATCCCGCGGGAGAACGCGACGATCCGCCGGGTGGTGGCGGCGAACGCCGGGGTGGCCACGATGGCCAGCGCCCGCGCCTTGGCCGCGATGCTGTTGAGCGCCGGGGCGCCCTGGTAGTACGGGAAGATCGCGCGGTTCAGGAAGGCGGTGAGGTCGCCGTTCCCCTTGGGCGCCGGGGCGTCGTGGTCCCGGCCGACCAGGATCAGGCCGCCGCGCGGGCCGAACAGCTGCTTGTGGGTACAGGCGGTGGTGATGTGGGCGTGGTCGACCGGACTCGGGTGCAGACCGGTGGCGACCAGGCCGGCGACGTGCGAGATGTCGGCCATCAGGTAGGCGCCGACCTCGTCGGCGATCGCCCGGAAGCGGGCGAAGTCGACGACCCGGCTGTAGGCCGTCGCCCCGCAGATGATCACCCGGGGGCGGTGCTCCCGGGCCAGCTCGGCGACCCGGCCGTAGTCGATCAGCCCGTCCGCGTCCAGCCCGTACCCGACGGCGTCGAAGTACTGCCCGGCGTAGGCGGCCGGGCTGCCGTGGGTCAGGTGGCCGCCCTCGGCCAGGGTCATCCCCAGCAGGGTGTCCCCGGGGTTCAACAGGGCGGAGAGCACCGCGTAGTTGGCGGTGGTCGCCGAGTGCGCCTGGACGTTGGCGTAGCGGGCGCCGAAGACGCTCCGGGCGCGTTCGATCGCCAGGCTCTCGATGTCGTCGATCACGGCGCAGCCCGCGTGGTAGCGGCGGCCGGGGTAGCCCTCGGCGGTCACGTTGACGGCGGTGGAGGCCTGGGCGGCCAGCACCGAGGGGTCCACCACGCTGGAGGAGGCCACCAGGGAGAGGGTGTCGTTCTGCCGGGCCTGTTCGCGGGCCAGCGCCCGGTGGAGTTCCGGGTCGTCGGCGGCGAGCCGCTCGGCGCCCGCGACCAGCAGGTCGCGCACGGTGTCCTCGGCGTCCTCGGCGTCCTCCGGGGCGCGGCCGGGGGCGGGTAGGGCTGTCATGGGGGGACCGTCCTTCGTCAGAGCGGCCGGGCGAGTTCGCGTGCCAACTCGGCCACGGTGGGAAAGTCGAACAGGGTCCAGACGTCGAGGTCCACTCCGAGCGCGGCCCGGATCCGGGTCGCCAGCTTCACGGCGGCCAGCGAGTGCCCGCCCAGTTCGAAGTAGTCCTCGTGGAGGCCGACCTCGGCGACGCCCAGGGACTGGGCGAACAGCGCGCGCAGGGCGGCCTCCAGGTCGGACCCGGTGTGCTCGGCGTCCCCGGCGTCGTCGGCGGGGGGCCGGGTCGGGTCGGTGGTGTCCGCCGGACCGGCCGGCCGGGCGAGCCCGGCCAGGGCGCGGCGGTCGAGCTTGCCGTTGGTCGAGGTGGGCAGCGCCGCGACCGCGGTGAACTGCTTCGGGACCATGTAGCCGGGCAGCAGCCCGGACAGCGCGGCCCGGCACTCCTCCGGGTCGAAGGCGTCCGGCCCGGTCGGCACCACGAAGGCGGTCAGCCGCCGGGCATCGCCGTCGCCGACCGGGAGCACGGCGGCCTGGCCGACCCCCGGCTGCCCGCGCAGCACCGTCTCGATCTCGCCGGGTTCGATCCGGAAGCCGCTGATCTTGACCTGGTCGTCGAGCCGCCCGAGGTACTCGATCTGCCCGTCGGTGCGGTACCGGGCGAGGTCGCCGGTGCGGTACAGCCGGCCGCCGGGGGTGAACGGGTCGGCGACGAACCGCTCCCGGGTCAGCTCCGGCTGCCCGTGGTAGCCCGGGGCGACCTGCACGCCGCCGATGCACAGTTCGCCCGCCACCCCGACCGGCACCGGCTCCAGGTGGTCGTCGACCACGTACAGCCCGGTGTTGGCGATCGGCCGGCCGATCGGCACGTCCCGGCCGGCGAAGTCCTCGGCGGCCCGCCAGTGCGAGACCTCGATGGAGGCCTCGGTCGGGCCGTAGAGGTTGTGCAGTTCGCAGTCCAGGCGCTCGAAGAAGGTGCGGACGGTGGTGGGGGCGAGCGCCTCACCGCTGGCGAAGACCAGCCGCAGACCGGCGCAGTGCTCGGCCAGTCCGTCCTCCTCCAGGAAGGCGTCCAGCATCGAGGGCACGAAGTGGACGACGGTGACGCCCCGCTCGCGGATGGTCCGCTTGAGGTAGCGGGTGTCCCGGTGGCCGCCCGGGCGGGCCACCACCAGGCAGGCGCCGGACACCAGCGGCCAGAGGAACTCCCAGGCCGAGACGTCGAAGCCGATCGGGGTCTTCTGCAACACCCGGTCACCGGGGCCGAGTTCGAAGGTCTGCCGGCGCCAGTGCACGGTGTTGAACACGCCCGCGTGGCGGTTCAGCACGCCCTTGGGGCGGCCGGTGGAGCCGGAGGTGTAGATCAGGTAGACCGGGGTGTCGCCGGTGATCGCCGGGCGGCCCGGGGCCGGCTCCACCGACTCCACCGGCTCCTCCACAGCCTGGCGCACCGTCAGACCGCCCAGTGCGTCGAGGTCCTCGGGCCGGCACAGCACCGTGCCGGCGCCGGAGTCCTCGATCATGTAGCGCACCCGGTCGGCGGGCAGTTCGGGGTCGAGCGGCACGTACGCCAGACCGGCCTTGAGCACACCGAGGAGCGCCACCACCAGCTCGATGGAACGCTCCAGGTGGATCCCGACGAAGCCGGTGGTCGCGGCCGCGTTCAGCCGGCGGCTCACCAGGCCCGCCCGGCGGTCGAGTTCGGCGTAGCTGAGGACCTCGCCCTCGAACTCGACGGCCGGGGCCGCCGGGGTGGCCCGCACCTGCTCCTCGAAGGCGGCCACCACGGTCGAGTCCGGATAGGGCGTCCGGGTGCCGTTCCAGTCGGTGAGGATCCGTTCGCGCTCCTCCGCCGAGCCGAACCGGGCGCGGCGGGCCGGTGCGTCGGGGGCCTCGACCAGCGCCGCCAGCAGCCGGGCGGCGTGCTCCAGCACCCGGTCGACGCTGGTCCCGCCGAGCAGCTCCGGGTCGTACGCGGCCTCCAACACGGCTGTGTCGGTGCGCAGTCGGACCGTCAGCGGGGCCTCCGGGACCTCGCCGGAGCGCCCTTCCAGCGACTCCCAGATCCGCCGCAGGCTCGCGTCCTCCGCGACCGCGACCCGGGCCTCGCCGTGCGCCGAGGTGACCACCACCTCGTCCTGCCCGCTGTAGTGGTGCAGCAGCACCGCGAGCACGGCGGCCAGCCCGGAGTCCGGGCCGCCGTTCAACTCCTTCGCCAGGCCCAGGAATCGAGCGAGGATCGGCGCCGGGACCGGATGCGTACGCGAACTGCTGCGACTGAACGGCCGATTGGCGATCCACCGATCGCACGGCAACCGCACCATGCCCACGGGCGCCGTCGTGACGACGCCGTCGGCGCCGTGTGTGCCGGTCATTCGCGACTCCCGAAGTGAACATGCACCGGACAGGTTCGAGATCAAGGGATACCGCAGTCGCGGAGGTATGACAACCAACTCCTTTTGCTCCTGGAGTTTTCCGGCCCACCCCCGGGGAGGATCTTCCGCAGAGTGCGTACGACTGACAGACTGGGCGGTGATCGCCCGCCGGCGCGCACTCCCTCCCCCCTCCCGGCGCGGCCCGGGGACCCCGGTGGTGTTCGGGGGCGGCCTCCCGGTGTCCGACGGAACGTCCCGGCCCCTCCGGACGTCCCGACCCCCTCAGCGATGGGAGCACGATGCCCGGTTCCGTCGGCGCGACCGACCCGGCCGAGCGGTACGAACTGTCCTCCGGTCAGGAGGCGTTGTGGATGTTCGAGCAGCTGGCTCCCGGCACCGCCGCCTATCACGTCCCGCTCGCCTTCCGGCTGCGCGGCGCGCTGCGGCCCGAGCTGCTGCGGGAGGCGCTGACCCTGGTGGTGCGCCGTCAGGAGGTGCTGCGCACCGCCTTCCGGGAGGACGACGGCGAGCCGTACCAGCTGGTACTGCCGCCCGCCGAGGCCGAGTTGCCGCTCTCCGGGACGACCGACGGCGCGGAGCTGGCGGCCGCGCTGCACCGGGAGGCGCGCGCACCCTTCGACCTGGCGGCCGGTCGGCCGTTCCGGCTGCGGCTGTTCCGGCTCGGACCGCAGGACCACGTGCTCAGCCTGGTGATGCACCACATCGCCACCGACGGCTGGTCCCTGCGGCTGTTCACCGACGAGCTCTCCGCCGGGTACGCGGCACTGCTGGCCGGAAAGGACCCGGCGGCGGTGCTGCCGGAGCTGCCGGTGCCGTACCGGCGGTACGCCCGGTGGCAGCGGGAGTGCTTCCGGGGGGCGGAGCTGGAGGAGCTGCTCGCCCACTGGGAGGAGGAGCTGCGCGACGTCCCGGCCGTCGACCTGGCCGCCGGACGGCCCCGCCCCCGGCGGCCGTCCTTCGCCGCCGACCGCCTCGTCGTCCGGCTCGACCCGGAGCTGCACCGCGCGCTCACCCAACTCGCCCGGGCCGCCCGGGTGTCGCTGTTCCCGCTGCTCGGCGCGGCCTTCGCGGTCGCCCTGACCGAGCGCACCGGACGCCCCGACACCGCCTTCGCCACCCTGCTGGCCGGCCGCGGCGAGCCCGAACTGGAGCCGCTGATCGGCTACTTCGTCAACATGGTGGTGCTCCGCGCGGACCTCGCGGACGACCCCGCCTTCGTCGAGCTGGCCGCCCGGCTGAACGCCGCCGGGCTGCGGGCCATCGACCACGAGGTGCCGTTCGGCACCGTGGTGCGCCGGCTCGCCCCGGCCCGCCGGCCCGGGCGCAACCCGCTGGCCCAGGTCACCCTGCAACTGCGCACCGGCGGCAGCGCCCCGGGCCGCCCGGAGCTGCCGGGCGTGGTCTGCGAGGACGTCGACCTGTACCCCGGGCAGCACGCCTTCGACGCCACGGTGACCTTCATCGAGGACGGCCCGGACTTCCTGCTCAGCATCGAGTACTCGACCGAGGCGTTCGACGCGCCGTGGGCCGCCGCGCTGGCCGACCGGCTGCGAGGCCTGCTCCGGGCGGCCGTCGACCGCCCCGGCGCCCGCGTCTCCCGGCTGCTCGCCGCCGTCGCCCGCCCCCCTCACGAACCCGACCAGGGAGCCTCCTGATGACCGAGCACGCCGATCCCGTCCTCCCGGTGCTGTGGAGCGAGCGCACCGGGATCGTCGAGTCCGAGCCGCTGAGCGGCCCGCGGGCGGCCGCCCCGGCGGACCTCGCCGCCGCGCTGGCCGCGCTGGTGCTGCGCTACGGCGGGGTGCGGCCGGTCACCGTCTGGGGCCGGACCGACCCGGAGGAGGGCTGGACCGGATGGCGGATCGAACCCGCCGAACTGGCCGGAACCGGTTCCTCCACGCCCACCCTCGGGGCCTGCCGGGCCGCCCTCGCCCGGCACCTGACCGGCTTCGCGGACGGCTCGGAGCCGTCCGCCGTGGAGCTGTCCGTCGACCCGCAGGGCTCGCCCGCGGTCTTCGTCCTCTCCCCCGCCGACGGCGGCTGGACCCTGCGGCTGCGGGCCGCCGCCCGGCCGGACGACGCGCAGGCGCCCGCCCGGGTCGCCGCCCACCTGGCCGCCTACCTCGCCGCCCCCGACGACCTGCGGATCGACCAGGTCGAGCACCTCACCGCCGCCGAGCGCGCGCTGGTGACGGAGGTCAACCGGCCGGGACCCGCCCTGGCCGCACCGGTCTGCCTGCACCACCGGGTGGCGCGGCAGGTCGCCGCGGACCCGGACCGCACCGCCGTGGTGCAGGGCGCGCTGAGCCTCAGCTACGGCGAACTCGAGGCGCGGGCCGACGCCCTGGCCGCCCGGATCGCCGCGCACGGGGTCGGGGTCGGCGGGCGGGTCGGCGTCGCGGCGACCCGCAGCGCGGAGCTGGTGGTGGCGGCCTACGCGGCGCTGAAGACCGGCGCGGCCTTCGTCCCGCTGGACCCGATGCTGCCCGCGCACCGCCGCGAGGTGCTGCACCGCCTGGGCCGGGTGGACGTGGTGGTGGCGGACGCCCAGGGCGTCGCCAACACGGCGGCGGACACGGCGGCGGACGTGCCGGCGGACGCGCCGGTGAGCGCGCCCCCGGTGATCGCGCTCGGCCCGGTCGAGGACCTGCCGACCGCCCCGCCCGGCTCCTTCCCGGACGCCCCGGTGACCGGCCGGGACCTCGCCTACGTGATCTTCACCTCCGGCTCCTCCGGCGAGCCCAAGGGCGCCCTGCTCGACCACGTCGGCCGGACCAGCATGATCCTCGACCTCAGCGCCCGCTACGGCCTGGGCCCCGGCGACCGCATCCTCGGCGTCTCCTCGCCCAGCTTCGACATGACGGTCTACGACATGTTCGCCGCGCTGATGACCGGCGCCACGCTCGTCCTGCCCGAGCGAGGCCGGGAGAACGACGTCGAGCACTGGGCCGAGCTGGTCGAACACGCCGGGATCACCGTCTGGCACTCCGTCCCCTCCTCGCTGGCGCAGTTCCTGCGCGTCTGGGGCACCGGCCGGACCGGCGCGCTGCGGGCCTTCCTGCTGGGCGGCGACTGGATCCCGCTGGCCCAGCCGGAGGCGACCCGCAGGGCCTTCCCGCAGGCCCGGTTCATCAGCCTCGGCGGCGCCACCGAGGTCTCGGTGGACAGCACCTACTACGACGTGGCGGCCGTCGACCCGCGCTGGCGCTCGATCCCGTACGGGCGCCCGATGACCAACCAGAGCGCCTACGTGCTGGACGCCTTCGGCCGGCCCGCCGCGGTGGACCAGCTCGGCGAGCTGTTCCTCGGCGGGCTGGGTGTCGGCTGGGGCTACCAGGACCGGCCCGCCTTCACCGCCGAGCGCTTCCTGCCCGACCCGTTCTCCGCCGTCCCCGGCGCCCGGCTGTACCGCACCGGCGACCTGGCCCGGCTGCGCGCGGACGGCGAACTGGAGCTGATCGGCCGGGTCGACCACCAGGTGAAGATCGGAGGAGTGCGGATCGAGCTCGGCGAGATCCAGTCCTGCCTGCGCGAGCACCCGGCGGTGACGGACGCCGTCGTGGTACCGGTGCGCGACGCGGCGGGCATCGCCCAGTCGCTGGCCGCCTACGTGTCGGTGACCGGCGCGGCCACCCCCGAGGAGCTCCGCGCCCACCTCGGCGAGCGGCTGCCGGAGAGCATGGTGCCGGCCCGGGTGTACGCCCTCGCCGAGCTGCCGGTGAACCAGAACGGCAAGATCGCCCGGCCGGAGCTCGAACGGCTCGCCGCCGAGGCCGCGGCGCCGCTGCCCGCGTCCGACCCGGCCGTGCGCGCGGCCGTCGGCGAGACCTGGCACGAGGTGCTGGGCCTGGCCGAACTCCCGGACGCCGCCGCGTCGTTCATCGACCTCGGCGGCAACTCGCTGGCCGCGATCCAGGTCGTCGGCCGGCTGAACCGCCGCTTCGGCACCGCGCTGAAGGTGGCCGACCTGATCGCCGCCGACACCGTCGCCCGGGTCGCCGCCGTCGTCACCGAACGCCGCGGCACCGGCACCCGGCCGTCGCTGCGCTGACCGGCGCCGGGTAGCTCGGGAAGGGCCGGCCCCCGCGGGGACCGGCCCTTCCCGACGGACGGGTCAGCGCTCGGCGAGCGTGCGGGCCACCGCGTCCCGGTCGACCTTGCCGCTGTGGGTGCGCGGCAGGGCGGCCACCGTGGAGAAGGTGCGCGGGATGTACGGGTCGGGCAGGTTGCGGCGCAGCTCCGCCGCCGCCCGGGCCCCGTCCAGCGGCTCGGCGCCCGCCTCGACGGTCACCGCGCAGTGCAGCGAGCGCGAGCCCTGCCCGTCGTCCAGGGCCACGCACACGGCGGCGGAGACGGTCGGCAGCTCCAGCAGCCGCACCTCGATCTCCAGCAGGTTGACCCGGTAGCCGCGGATCTTCACGTCCTTGTCGCGGCGGGCGAGGAAGGTCACCACGCCGTCCGCCAGCCGGACCAGGTCGCCGGTGCGGAAGGCCTCGGTGTGCCCGTGCGGGGTCGGCTCGACGGTGACGAAGCGCTTGGCGTTCAGCTCCGGCTGGTTGAGGTAGCCGGGCGACAGCGGGGCGCCGGCCACCAGCAGTTCGCCGACCTCCGGCTCGGCCGGGTCCAGCGGGTCGATCAGCAGCTCGCAGCCCGGCAGCGGGCCGCCGATCGGCGGCAGGGCGGGCCAGGAGTCGCTGGGGCCGGTGAGGGTGTGCGCGGTGACCATCGCGGACTCGCTCTGCCCGTAGTGGTTGTTCAGCCGGGCCCGCGGCAGCCGGGCGAACAGCGCGCGGATGTCCGGCGTGCAGACCAGCTGCTCCCCGGCCGCGTTGACCTCGGCGAGCGCCAGGTGGTCCAGCGCGTCCTCCTCGGCGGCGGCCACCGCGAGCATCTGCAGCGCGACGTACGGCAGGAAGAGCCGCTCGATCCGGTGCTCGCCCAGCCACTCCAGCAGCTCGAACGGGTCCTGCCGCAACTCCTCCGGGACGACCACCAGGGTGCCGCCGCCGCACAGGGTGCCCAGCACCTCCTGGAAGGAGACGTCGAAGTTGAGCGGGGCGAACTGGGCGGTGCGCAGGTCCGGCCGGACGGAGTGGTGGTGCTGCCAGTCGGCCATGACGTCCAGGCAGCTGTGCGGGACGGCCACGCCCTTGGGCAGGCCGGTGGAGCCGGAGGTGTAGATGATGTACGTCCACAGCCCGGGCCGGCAGTCCACCGGGGCCACGTCGCCGCGGACCGGCAGGCCGGAGATCGGCAGGCTCGGCACCGGGACGTCGAACTCCGGCTCGTCGTCCGCGTACAGCAGCAGGCCGGCACCGCTGTCCTTGAGCATGTGGGCGAGCCGGGCCGCCGGGTACTCGCGGTCCAACGGCAGGTAGGCGGCGCCCGCCCACATGGTGCCGAGCATCGCGGCCACCACGGCGGCGCTGCGCCGGCCGGTGACCGCGACCCGGTCCTCCGGACCGATCCCGGCCGCGGCCAGGCCCTCGGCGATGCCCTTGACCCACGCCAGCAGCTCGCCGTAGGTCAGGCTCAGCTCGCCGTCGACCACGGCGGTCGCACCGGCCCGGGCGAGCGCCTGCTCCTCGAACGCGGCCAGCAGGCACGGCGGTCGGGACTCGCCGCCCCAGAGCGAGAGCGGAGCGGGACTCATGGCGGTTCCTCCAGGGGTGGGGTCAGAAGTCGTCATCGTCGTCGAGGCCGTCGTCGTCGAACAGCTCGTCGATGCCGAGCATCCCGGCGACGACCGCGAAGTAGCGGGCGGTCAGTTCGGGCGACTCGCCGATCTCCCGGAGCATCCGCAGCCGCGCGGGCGTGACGGTGAGCCTCGCCAGTTCCAGGGTGCTCTGGTACGGCTCGGTCAGCTCCTCGTCGCGGCGCCGGGTGAACCGGGCCAGGGCCGCCGGGTCGTCCACCCGGTCGGTCAACTCCTCCGCCAGGAAGGCGGCTTGGAGCAGGCCGTTGGTGATCCCGCGGGCACTGATGGTGTCCAGGTGGTGCCCGGCGTCGCCGACCAGCACCCAGCCGGGGCCGTGCCCGCGCCGGAAGTAGTTCTGCTGGTCGCCGGTGCCGAGGATCGGCTCGACCTGCTCGGCCTCGGTGAGCTGCTGGTACAGCCCGGGCGCGGTGGTGCGGACGGCCGCCAGGTGGTGCCGGAACGGGTCCTGCCGGATCTCGGCGAAGCGGTCCTGCGGGAAGTAGGTGGAGATCAGGGTGACGTCGTCGTGGGTCGGGATCCGGACGATCCAGTTCCCCGGGCTCTCGTGGAAGCCGAAGCCGGTGCTGATCCCGGCCCAGCCGGTGTAGTACACGCAGCTGGCCCGCGGATCGCTCACCTCGAGCGGCGCCCCGACCAGTTGGGCCACCTTGGAGCGCATCCCGTCGGCCCCGACCACCAGTCGGGCGGCCTCGGTGCGCACGCCGCCCGCGGTCCGGAACCGGACTCCGGTGACCCGGCCGTCGGTGTGCACCAGCTCCTGGAGGTTGGCCCGGTCGACGAACTCCACGCCCGCCTTGACGGCCGCGTCGACCAGCAGTTGGTCCAGCACCGCGCGGCGCGGCGCGAAGGCGGCCGGCGCGCCCGGCAGCTCCGGCGCCGGCGAGGCCAGCCGGACGCCGCCGACCTCGTAGTCGATGGTGTCCAGCACCGGGCAGCCGGAGTCCAGCAGCGCCGGCAGCACGCCCCACTCGGAGAGCCGGGCCACGCCGGGCTGGTGGATGTAGAGGGTGGACATGGTGTCCGAGGGGAACGCGGCCCGGTCGATCAGCAGGACCTTGCGGCCGCTGCGGGCCAGCAGCAGCGCGGTGGCGGCGCCCGCGACCCGGGCACCCACCACCACGGCGTCCCAGCCGCCGCTCACCGCCCGGCACCCGCGGGCCGGGCGTCCGCGGCCAGCTTCGCCGTGACCAGCTCCTCCAGCGTCCGCGCCGTCGCCCGCACCGTCGGCTCCGAGTAGAGCGTGACCAGCGGGAACTCCACGCCGAGCCGCTGGCGCACCCGCGCGGTGAACCGGGTGGCGATCAGCGAGTGGCCGCCGAGCAGGAAGAAGCCGTCCTCCGCGCCGATCCGCTCGACCCCGAGCAGCTCCTGCCACACCCCGGCCACGAACTGCTCCGAGGGCGTCCGCGGCGCCTCGCCGCCGTCCGCCTGCCCGCCGGCCGGCGGCTCGGGCACGGTGAGCGCCCGGCGGTCCACCTTGCCGTTGGCGTTCAGCGGGAAGGCGGCCTCGACCACCAGCTGGGCGGGGATCATGTAGTGCGGCAGCCACTCCTTGAGGTGCTCGCGGACGGCCTCCAGGCCCGGCGGGTCGGCCGGGTCAGCGGCGGTGACGAAGGCCACCAGCCGCTGGGCCGGGCCCTCGGTGACCACCACCACGGCCTCCCTGACCCGCGGGTGCCCGAGCAGCGCCGTCTCGATCTCGCCGAGTTCGACCCGCATGCCGCGGATCTTGACCTGGTGGTCGCTGCGGCCGACGAAGCGGAAGCCGCCGTCGGGGTGCAGGAAGCCCTGGTCGCCGGTGCGGTAGAGCCGCCCTCCGTGCCCGCCACCGGGCAGCAGGGACCCGTGCCGGGGCGGGAACGGGTCGGGCAGGAAGGCCCCGGCGGTGCGGGCCGGGTCGTTGAGGTAGCCGCGGGCCAGGCCGAGGCCGCCGATGTACAGGTCGCCGATCACGCCGACCGGCACCGGGCGCAGGTCGCGGTCCAGCACGTGCACGGTGTTGTTGTCGAAGGGGCGGCCCAGGTTCACCGGCCCGGTGGCCGTCTCGTCGGCCGGGCCGCAGGTGTGGCAGGTCGAGTCGATGGAGACCTCGGTCGCGCCCCAGGTGTTGTGCAGCGCGCCCGGCAGCAGCCGGTGGAAGCGTTCCACCGTCGCCGAGGTGAGCGCCTCCCCGCTGGAGGTGGTGTTCCGCAGCCGGGGCGGCACCCGGTCGGGAGCCTGCTCGACCAGGTCGAGGATCGCGTTCAGCATGCTCGGGACGACCTGGAGGTACACCGACCCGTAGCGGGTGGCGGCCTCCAGCACCGCCACCGGGTCCCGGTGGCGGCCGGGTTCGAGCACCGCGACCCGGCCGCCGACCGACAGCGGCCAGAAGATCTCCAAGGCGGCGTCGTCGAAGGTCAGCGTGGTCTTGTGCAGCACGGTCTCGCCCCGGGCCAGCCGGTGCTTGCGCTGCATCCAGACCATCCGGTTCACCCAGCCCCGGTGCCGGCTGGCCACGCCCTTGGGCATGCCGGTGGAGCCGGAGGTGTAGTAGAGCGAGACCAGGTTCTCGGGGTGGGGGGCGACGGGTGCGGCCGGGGACTCCGCGATGTCGGAGGGAGCGGTCCCGGCCTCCGCGTGCTCGGACGGCGCGTGCTCGGAGGGCGCGGTCGGGTCGACGGTCTCCACACCGACCGAGGCCGCGTCGATCTCCGCACCCTGCTTCCGCTCCGCCAGCAGCACCGGCGCGGCGGCGTCGGCCAGGATCTGCCGGATCCGGGCGGGCGGGCTGGCCGGGTCCAGCGGCAGATAGGCGCCGCCGGCCTTGAGGATGGCGAGCAGCCCCACCACCAGCTCCACCGAGCGCTCCAGACAGATGCCGACCGGCCGCTCCGGGCCCACCCCCCGCGCCCGCAGCTCCCGGGCCAACGCTTCGGCCCGGACATCCAGTTCGCGGTAGCTCAGCCGGGCCGATTCCGCCACCACCGCGATGTCGTCCGGGGTGCGCCGCGCCTGCGCCTCGAACAGCTCGTGCAGGCAGGCGTCGGCCGGGAACTCGGCCGCCGTCGCGTTCACCTCGCGGTCGAACCCTATTTCCGCCGCGGAACGCAGGTCGATTCCGGCCAGCGGGGTCTGCGGATCGGCCAACGCCCCCTCCAGCAGGGCGCGGTAATTCGCGCCGAGCCGGGCGATCGTGGCCTCGTCGAAGAGGTCGCTGTCATAGGCGATGATGCCGGAGACGGAACCGTCCGCAGCTCGTGCGAGGTCGAACTCCAGGTCCGTCTGGACGAATCCGGTCGGCACGTTCCAGCGGGCCGTCCGCAGGCCGTCCAGCGGAAGCGTCGGCGCGGCCTCCTGGTGGTATCCGAATACCGCCTGAACCAGCGGGGAGTGGCCGAGCGACCCCTGACTGTCCGTCACCTTGACGATTTCGTCGAAAGGCACCGACTGGTTGCGGAATCCGCCGATGAACGTCGCTCGGCAGCGCTGGAGATACTCCGAGAAGCTCTCGCCGTTCCGGCTCCGGCTGCGCAGCGGAAGGATGTTGACGAAGAATCCGACCGTCTCGTCGAGGGCGGCGTCGTCCCGGTTGGAGACCGGCGCGCCCACCACCACGTCCCGCTCGCCGGTGTAGCTGTGCATCAGCAGGGTGAAGGCGGCCAGCAGCACCACGTAGTCGGTGGTCCGGTGGCGGGCCGCGGTCCGCCGCACCCGCTCGGCCAGGTCGGCGTCGAGGGCGAAGTCCAGCAGTTCGCCGCGGAAGCGCTGACGGGCCGGGCGCGGTCGGTCCAGCGGGAGTCGCAGCAGGTCGGGGGCGTCGGCCAGGTGCTCCGACCAGTAGGCGAGTTGACGGTCCGCCAGGCCATCGGCCAGCCGCTCGGCCAGCGCGACGCCGTACTCGGCGTATCCGGTCCCGCCGTCCGTCGCCGCCCCGCCCTCCTGCTCCCGGGCCGCCTGCTCCCCGGCTGCCTGCTCCCCGGCCGTCGGTGCGCGGCCGGCCGACGCCTCCGCGTAGCCCCGGCCGAGCTCCGCGACGATCACCGCGTTGGACCAGCCGTCGGTGACGATGTGGTGCAGGTTCAGGAGCAGCGTCCACTCCTCGTCCGCCGACCGGAACAGCCGGAAGTCGAAGACCCCCGGGCGCTCCAGGTCGAACGGCGTCGCGGCGGCCTCCCGCACCCGGGCCCGGAGGGAATCCGGATCCCCCCTCAGGTCGTGCACGGGAAGGCTGAACTCCAGGTGATCGTGCACCACTTGCACCGGCTGGTCGTCCCGTACGGAAAATCCGGTCCGCAGCGCGGCGTGCCGGGATATCAGTGCACGGATTGACTGTTCCAGCGCCGGGACGTCGAGTTCCCCCCGGATCTCGTGCGCCACCGGCCCGTTGTAGAGCGGGAGCCGGGGATGGAGGCTGTGCAGGAGCCACAGCCTGCGCTGTTGCGGCGAGATCGGAACGACACGCTCGGGCATGGGTTGATCCCCCGCTCTGATCGCTGCAAGATGCCGCGAGACTACCCTACTCGCTGCGATCATGACAGAGGTCAAATCCCTTACGGGCGAGGCAAGATCTCGCCCCTTGCCGAGCCATTTCCCGCCTGTATGCTGACGTTCCTGGGGGACGCGGAGGTGTCTCCATACCCAGGAGGAAAGGGCGTCTACGAGCCGTGGACATCGAGTTCCCCGCCCAATCGGACGCCGCGGACGAGTTCCCCGCGTCGAAGGTCCAGGAGCAACTCTTCCTCGCGCAGCAGACCGTGGGTGACGCACCGACCTTTCACATCCCGTGCTTCTGGGAAGTCCGCGGTCCGGTCGACGTCCCGGCGCTGCGCAATGCCTTCGTCGCCGTGCTCACCCGGCACGAAGCACTGCGCACCACTTTCCGCATTCACCCGGACGGGCTGCGCCAGGTCGTCCACCCGCAACCCCGCTGGGAATGGCGGCGGGCCACCTGCGGGGACGACGCGGAACTCCGGGAGCGGATGGTCAGGGCCGCCCGTACCCCCTTCAACCTGGAGCTCGGCCCGCTGGTCCGCACCGGGGTGCTGCGCTGCGCCGAGGACCGGCACGTGGTCATGCTCTGCTGCCACCACACGGTCTTCGACGGCTGGTCGGCCAAGCTCCTGCTGACCGAACTCGCCGCCCACTACGAGGCGTTCAGCACCGGCGCGGAGCCGGACCTGCCCGCGGTGGAGTTCCAGTACGGCGACTACTCGCTCTGGCACGACGAGTGGCTGGCGAGCCCGGCCGGCGAACGGGCCCGGCGCGGCTGGGCCGAACTGCTCGCCGGGGAACTGCCGGTGCTGGACCTCCCGGGGGACCTCCCGCCCGAGTTCACCGACGACGTCTCCGCCCCCGGCGACACCGCCGACGTCCCACTGCCCGGCCGGGCGGTCGAGCAACTCGCCGCCCTGGCGACGGAGTTACGCACGACCCTGTTCACCGTGCTGCTCGCCGCCTACGACCTGCTGCTCGCCGACCGCACCGGCCTGCGCGACGTCATCGTGGGCACCCCCGCCGCCAACCGCAGCCGCACCGAGTTCCAGGACACGGTCGGCTGCTTCGTCAACATGGTCGCGGTCCGCACCGACCTCACCGGGCCGCGGACCTTCCGCGAGCTGGTGGAGCGGGTGCGCACCGCCGTGCTGCGGGCCCAGGACCTCCAGGCCGTGCCCTTCGAGACGGTGGTCAAGGAGGTCCGGCCGCCCCGCCACGAGGGGCGGCCGCCGATCTTCCAGGTCGCCTTCACCGTCGGCGAGGACTTCTTCGAGCCGGTCCGGGGCGGGGGATTGACCTTCACCCCGGTCGAGGTCCCGTCGGTCACCGCCAAGTACCAGCTGTCCCTCCAGGTCAACCGCACGGCGGACGGCGCGGTCGCCGAGTTCGAGTACCGGTCCGACCGCTTCTCGCCCGGCTGGATCGCCGACTTCGCGGCCGGCTACGCCCGGGTGCTGGAGCTGGCCGCCGAACAGCCGGACCGCCCGCTGACCGACTTCCTCAGCGGGGACGTGCCGCAGACCGCCGCCCGTACGCCCGGGACGCCGTCGACGCCGTCGACGCCCCGACGGACCGCCACGGCAGGCGGGTCGGCCCCCCGGGACGACACCGAGCGGATCCTCACCGAGGTCTGGGCCGAGGTGCTGGGCCGCCCCGCCGTGGGCATCGACGACAACTTCTTCGAGCTCGGCGGCGACTCCATCAGCAGCGTGCAGATCGTCGCCCGGGCGGGCGCCCGCGGCCTCGCCTTCCGGGTCCGCGACCTGCTCCGCCACCAGAGCGTGCGCGAACTCGCCCCGCTGGTGGGCAGCACCGCCCCCGCCGGCCCGGCGGCCACCGGCCCGTTCGAGCTCGTCCCGGACGAGGACCGGCCGCTGCTGCCCGCCGACGCCGTCGCCGCCTACCCGCTGACCGCCCTGCAGTCCGGCATGCTCTACCGCAGCGGCCAGCAGGCGCACACCGCGATGTACCACGACGTGCTGCTGACCCGGCTGCGGGTGGCCTTCTCGGCCGAGGCCTGGCGCACCGCCGTGGCCCAACTGCTGGAGCGCCACGAGCTGCTGCGCACCTCCTTCGCCCCCGGCGGGTTCCGCGAGCCGCTCCAGGTGGTGCACCGGCGGATCGACCGCCCGCCGGTCGACTTCGAGGACCTGCGCGGCCTGCCGGAGCCGGACCGACGCGCGCTGATCGACCAGCGCACCGACTGGGAGGCCCGCAACCTCTTCGACTGGGAGCGGCCGCCGCTGATCCGCTACCACGTGGCCCGGCTCGCCGAGGACGAGGTCCAGCTGTGGACGGTGGTGCACCACGCCGTGATCGACGGCTGGAGCGAGCGGATGCTGTTCGGCGAGCTGCTCTCGCTCTACCTCGCCGCCCTCGGCCACGACGACGCCCCGGCGCTGCCCCCGCCGCCCACCGCGCACTACCGCTCCTTCGTCGCCCTGGAGCGTGCCGCCGTGCGCGACCCGGAGCAACTCGCCTTCTGGCAGGCGCAGCTCGACGGCGCGGCGCTCGGCGGCATCCCGGCCGCCCCGGGCACCGGGGTCCCGGACATGGCCGTGGTGCCGCGCGAGCTGCCGCCCGAACTGTCCGCCGGGCTGGTGGAGTTGGCCGCGCAGCTGCAGGTCCCGGTGCGGATCGTGCTGCTCACCGTGCACCTGCGGGTGATCGCGCTGCTGACCGGCACCGAGGACGTGGTCTCCGGTGCGGTCTACAACGGCCGGATCGCCGAACCGGACGGCGACCGGGTGGTCGGGCTGTTCCTGAACACCCTGCCGGTGCGCTGCCGGCTCGCGGCCGCCGACAGCTGGTCCGGCCTGATCCGGCAGGTCGCCGCGACGGACCTGGCGATCCAGCCGCACCGGCGGTTCCCGATGCCGGAGCTGCGCGGCCGGGTGGCCGGCGCGGCCGCCTTCGAGACCTTCTTCAACTACACCCACTTCCGCAACGAATCGGCCGTCCCCAGCGGCGGGTTGGAGGTGCTGGCGGAGGAGAGCCGGACCCCCACCGACTTCCTGCTCGGCTCGGAGTTCTCCCGCGACACCGGGACGGACGTGATCGGACTCGGCCTGCGCTACGACGCCGACCGGATCACCGCCGACGACGCCGACCGGTACTTCGGGTACCACGTGGCCGTGATCCGCGCGATGCTGGCCGACCCGGCGGCCGGGCCCGCCGCCGCCCCGCTGCTGGGCCCGGCGGAACTGGCCGGGCTGCGGGAGTGGAACCGCACCGACCGCGCCTACCCCGGCCCGCACCTGCTGCACCGGGCGATCGAGCGGCAGGCCGCCGCCACCCCGCGGGCCCCCGCCGTGCTGTTCCGCGAGCAGGTCCTGAGCTACGCCGAACTGGACGCCGGGGCCGACGCGTTGGCGCACCGGCTGGTCGGGCTCGGGGTGCGGCCCGGCGACCACGTCGGGATCGTCCAGCAGCGCTCGGCCGAACTGGTGGTCTCGCTGCTCGCCGTGCTCAAGGCGGGCGCCGCCTACGTCCCGCTGGACCCGGCGGATCCGGCGGAGCGCACGGCCGCGCTGGTCGCCGAGTCCGGCTGCCGGGTGGTGCTCACCGCCGCCGGCACCGAGGACCTCGCCCTCCCCGGCGTCACCGTCGCGTTCGTCCCGGCGGGGGCACCGGCGCCGACCGGCGGCGGGCGGGCCCCGGCGGTCGAGGTCGCCCCGGACGGCCCGGCGTACGTCATCCACACCTCCGGCTCCACAGGCCGCCCCAAGGCCGTCGTGGTGTCGCACCGCGCGATCGCCAACCGGCTGGACTGGATGCAGGAGGAGTTCCGGCTGACCGCCGGGGACCGGGTGCTGCAGAAGACGCCCTACACCTTCGACGTCTCGGTCTGGGAGTTCTTCTGGCCGCTGCGCGAGGGCGCCGCCCTGGTCGTCGCCGAGCCCGGCGGGCACTGGGACCCGGCTTACCTCGAACAGGTGCTGGTGCGGCAGGGCATCACCGTCGCGCACTTCGTCCCCGCCATGCTGCGGGCCTTCCTGGACGCCGCCGACCTCTCCGCCGCGACCGCGCTGCGGCAGGTGGTGTGCAGCGGCGAGGCGCTGCCCGCCGACCTCCAGCGGGACTTCCTGAACCGCTCCAAGGCCGCCCTGGCCAACCTGTACGGCCCGACCGAGGCGGCCGTGGACGTCACCTGCTGGCACTGCACCGCCGACGGCGCGGACACCGTGCCGATCGGCCGGCCGATCGCCAACACCCGGATCCACCTGCTGGACCCGTCCGGGCACCCCGTCCCGGTGGGCACGGCGGGCGAGCTGTACATCGGCGGCACCGGCCTGGCCGACGGCTACCACGGCCGGCCCGAGCTGACCGCCGAGCGCTTCCGCCTCCACCCCCGGCCGGAGGGCGGCACCGAACGCCTCTACCGCACCGGCGACCTCGCCCGGCGCCGCCCGGACGGCGCGATCGAGTACCTGGGGCGCACCGACGCCCAGGTCAAGATCCGCGGCATGCGGGTCGAGCCCGGGGAGGTCGAGACGCTGCTGTCCGCCCACCCGGACTGCGGCGCGGCCGCCGTCACCTTCGACGGCGAACGGCTGACCGCCCACTTCACCGCCCGGCCCGGTGCCGAGTTGCCCGCCGAGGAGTTGCGCCGGCACGCCGAACGGCTGCTCCCCCCGCACCTGGTGCCGGCCCGCTGGCAGCCGCTCGCCGAACTCCCGCTGACCGGCAGCGGCAAGGTCGACCGCAAGCGCCTGCCGGCCCCCGACGGGACGGCGCGGCGCACCGCGACCCGGCCGCTGACCGCGCCGGAGCGGCTGGTCGCGGCCGCCTGGGCGGACGTGCTGGACGGCGCGGACTTCGGCGTCGACGAGGGCTTCTTCCGGGTCGGCGGGCACTCGCTGGCGGCCGTCCGGCTGATCGGCCGGCTCCGCCGGGACTTCCCGCACCGGCTGAGCGTCGCCGAGCTGTTCGCGCACGACACGGTCGAGCGGCTGGCCGCCCTGCTGACGGCGCCCGCGCCGGCCGCCCGCAACGGCTGGGACGTGCTCGCCCTGCGGCCCGCCGACGGCGAACCGCTGTGGCTGTTCCCGCCGGTCGGCGGCAGCGCCCTGGGCTACCTGGCGCTGGCCGGCGCACTGGACCGGCGGCTGGCCGTCTCCGGCCTGGACTGCGCCGAGCCGGTCGGCACCGGCGTCGAGGAGCTGGCCGCGGCCGCCGTGGAGCGGATCCGGCAGGACCACCCGGACGGGCCGCTCCACCTGGCCGGCTGGTCCTTCGGCGCGGTGCTGGCCTTCGAGGCCGCGGGCCGGCTGCGGGCCGAGGGCCGGGAGGTGACGCTCTGCATGGTCGACGCCGCCTTCCCCGCGCCCGGGCAGCTGGCCGGTCTCGACGACGCCCGCACCACCGAGGCGCTGTTCCAGGACACCCTGGCGCTCACCGGCGCCCCGCCGGACGGCACGGGCAGCGAGGCCTGGGCGGCGCGCCACCGGGTCTTCGCCGCCCACCTGCGGGCCCACCACGCCTACCGCCCGCGCCGCCTCCCCGGCGACGTGGTCTACCTGGAGAGCCGCGACGGCCGGGAGCTGGGCAGCGCCGAGGCCTGGCGGGCGGTGGTGGACGGCGACTTCCGGCTCCACCGGCTCGACACCGACCACTACGGCCTGGTCCGGCAGCCGCACGTCCGGGCCGTCGCCGAGGCCCTCGGCGCCGCCGCGCTCGGCGGCTGACCGCCCCCTCCGACGCACCGCACCACCCGCACCGCACGGCCCGCACCGCCAGCACCACCAGCACCGCCCGCAGCACGATCGCCGAACGCCCGACCGGTGGACGCCGATCGCCGGAAACCCGACCGCCCCGACACCGCACCGGTGGGACCCAAGGAGTGCACTGCGCCATGCAGACCGACCCGGGCAAATGGCTGTTCCGCCCACCGTCCGAGGACGCCCCGGCACGGATCTTCCTCTTCCCGTACTCGGGCACCGGCGCCTCCATGTACCGCGCCTGGCCCGAGCGGATCGGCGAGGTCGAGGTGTGCCTGGTGCAGCTGCCCGCGCGGGAGAACCGGCTGCGCGAGCCGCACCCGGTGACCTACCAGAACCTGGCCACGGCGGCCGCGGCCGCGCTGGCCCCGCTGATCGACCGCCCGACCGGCTTCTTCGGGCACTGCGGCGGCGCGCTGTCCGCGTTCGCCACCGCGCTCGAACTGGAACGGGTGCACGGCCGGGAGCTGACCGCGCTCTTCATGTCCTCCCAACTCGCTCCGGACGAGGACCCGTTCGGCCGCTGGCTGTGGCTGGGCCGGGAGGACCTGTCGGTCGAGCTGACCGTCCTCGCCGAGGCGGCCGGGACGCGGATGGACCCGGACTTCCTGGACGTCGCGCTGGACGTGCTGGAGGAGGACCTCGCCGCCCAGCGCCGCTACCGGCTCGCCGCCCCCGAGCCGCTGGCCTGCGCCGTGCACGCGGTCGGCTGGCAGCAGGACGTGGAGATCCGCCCGGAGCAGCTGGGCGGCTGGGCCCGGTACGTCCCGCCGGCCCGCCACCACCGGCACCTGCTGGACGGCGGGCACCACGCCTTCCTGGCCGCGCCGCAGCCGCTGCTCGACCTGATGGGCCGGGCGATGACCCAGGAAGGACAGCCGTCGTGAAGCTCCGAGGACTCTGGGACCACGCGGACTTCCGCAGACTCTGGGCCGGCCAGACGCTCTCCATGCTGGGCACCAACATGGTGGCGGTGGCCGTCCCGCTGATCGCCTCGGTCAGCCTGGGCGCCTCGGTGTTCCAGATGGGCCTGCTGCTCGCCACCGAGTTCCTGCCCTACCTGCTGATCAGCCTGTTCGTCGGGGTCTGGCTGGACCGGCGGCCGAAGAAGATGATCATCGTGGCGGCGGACGCCGTGCGCTCGCTGATCCTGCTGTCCGTGCCGCTGCTCTCCTGGGCCCACCTGCTGAGCGTCCCGCTGCTGCTGGCAGTGGTGTTCGGCACCGGCACCTGCAGCACCGTCTCGGACATCGGCAACGCCTCGATCCTGCCCGCCCTGGTCGAACGCGACGACCTGGTCGAGGGCAACTCCAAGCTGGAGATGAGCAGTTCGGTCTCCAACATCGGCGGCCGGACGTTCGGCGGCCTGCTGGTGCAGTTGCTCACCGGCCCGGTGGTCATCATGGTCAACGTCTTCGCCTTCGGCCTGGCGGCGGCCTGCACCCTGCGCATCCGCAAGCGCGAGCCGGTGCCGGAGAAGCCCGTCGCGGGCCAGGGGCCCTCGATGTGGCAGGACATCGGCGAGGGCCTGGGCTTCATCTTCCGCAACGCCACGCTGCGCACCCTGGTGCTGGTCACCTTCCTGATCAACTTCTCCGCCATCGCGATCGACCCGGTGTTCCTGGTCTTCGTCACCCGCACCCTGGACCTGCCCGGCATCCTGGTCGGCGCCCTGCTGGCCGGCACCGGGGCGGGCTCGCTGATGGGCGCCCTGCTCGCCGCCAAACTGGGCCGGCTGCTGCCGTTCGGGCAGATGGTGGTCTGGGTCACCGTGGCGATGACCGCCGTCGAACTGGTCATCCCCGCCGCGACGGTGATGCCCAAGGGCGTCGCCTTCGCGATGCTGATGTTCGTCCAGGTCGCCTACGCCGCGCTGGTGATCTCCTCCAGCATCAACATCCGCAGCTACCGGGCCGCGATCACCCCGGACGACATGCAGGGCCGGATGAACGCCTCCACCCGGATGATCGTGATGGCCGGCACCCCGTTCGGCGCGATGGCCGGCGGCGGGCTCGGCTCCCTGCTGGGCACCCAGCTGGCGATCGTGGTCTGCGCCGGCGGCCTCGGTCTGGCCGCGCTGCTGCTCGCGCTCTCCCCGGTGCGCCGGGCGACCGGCATCCCCACCGAGGTCCCCGCCCCGGCCCTGACCTGATCCGACCCGCCGTCGGATCACCGGGCACCCCCACGACCAGGAAGGCCAGGAAGGTTCGTGAACGACACCGACGCGGTCGGCCGCGCCGCACTGGACGCCGTCTTCGCCCGCGCGCTGGCCGAGGAGGCCACCGCCCCGACCACCGCCGCGCCCCCCGCGGCCGTCGACCCCGCGGCCGCCCGCCCGGGCGACGGCCGGGCACCCGCGTCGCTGGCGCAGAAGCGGCTCTGGTTCCTGGAGCAGCTGAACGGCCCCAACAGCACCTACAACGTGCCGTTCCGGCTCCGGCTGGAGGGCGAGCTCGACACCGAGGCGCTGCGGCTGGCGGTCGGCGACCTGGTCGCCCGGCACGAGGTCCTGCGCACCACCTTCGCCGGTGACGAGGACGAGGTCTTCCAACTCCTGCTCGACCCGGACCGGCTGCCCTGGGAGCAGGCGGACCTGACCGACCTGGGCGAACCGGCCGTGACGGCGCTGATCGAGGAGGAGAGCCGGATCCCCTTCGCGCTGGCCGGGCAGCCGCTGTTCCGGGCCAAGCTGATCCGGACCGGCGCCGGGGCGGCGCCCGTGCACCACCTCGCCGTCACCCTGCACCACGCGATCACCGACGGCTGGTCGGAGGGGCTGTTCTTCCAGGAGCTGGGCGCCTGCTACGCCGCCCGGGCCGGCGGCGGCGCGGCCGGCCTGCCGCCGCTCACCGTGCGCTACGTCGACTACTCCGACTGGGAGGCCGAGCCGGCCACCGTGGAGCTCTACCGGGGCCAGCTGGCCTTCTGGCGCGAGCAGTTGGCCCGGCTGCCGGAGGAGGCAGGGATCCCGGCCGACCTGCCGCGGCCGGTCCTGCTGAGCGGCGAGGGCGCGAGCGTCGCCGTCCCCGTCCCCGCGGACCTCCAGCGGCGGCTGGCCGGCTGGGGCGCCGGTCACGAGGCCTCGCTGTTCGCCACCGCGGTGACGGTGCTCGCCGCCCTGCTGCACCGCTACAACGGCGAGGAGCGGGTGGTCGTCGGCGTGCCGGTGGCCAACCGGCCGCGGGCCGAGTGGGAGCCGGTGATCGGCTACTTCGCCAACACCCTGGCCCTGCCGGTCGACCTGGCCGGCGACCCGACCCTGCGCCAACTCCTGGGCCAGGTCCGAACGGTGTCGGCGGAGGCGCTGACCCACCAGAACGTGCCGTTCGACCGGGTGGTGGAGGCGCTCGGCATACCCCGGGACCCGTCCCGCAACCCGGTGTTCCAGGTGATGTGCAGCGTCAACCAGGTGGTGCCGCCGCCCCGGCTCCCGGGGCTGGCGGTCGAGCTGGTGGAGATGCGCAACGACTCCGCCAAGTTCGACCTGGAACTCGCGGTCAGCTACACCGCGGACCGGGTCGACTTCCACTTCGACTACGCCACCGACCTGTTCGAGCGGGCCACCGTCGAACGGCTCGCCGCCGACTACGCCGCCCTGCTGACGGCCTTCCTGGCCGGGGGCACGGCGACCGTCGGCGCCGTAGCGCTCGGCGCGCACGGGCCCGCCGCGCTGGACGGCGCCGCGGCGGAGGTCCGCGACCGGCACGGCAACCGGGCGCCCGCCGGGGTGTACGGCGACCTGCTGCTGGCGGGCGCACCGAGCGGCCGCCGGGCCCGCGTGCTGGCCGACGGCACGGTCCAGGAGGCCGCCGCCCGGCAGGCCGGGGCCACCCGCCCGACCGCGGCCGGGAGCGGCTCCACCGCCCCCGCGACCGCCACCGAGCGGGCCCTCGCCGCGATCTGGTCCCGGCTGCTGGGCACCGAGACGGTCGGCCGCGACACCGACTTCCTGCGCGACGGCGGGGACTCCCTGCTGGCCACCCGGCTGGTCGCCCGGATCCGCCGGCAGTGGTCGGTCAAGCTCTCCGTCCGGCACGTCCTCCGGACCCCGGTCCTCGCCGACCTCGCCGCGCTGCTGGACGAGGCCGCCGCGACCCCCGCCGAGGCACCGGCCCGCAGCGCCGTCCCGGCCGCCGGCGGCCCGCGGCCCGAGGTGCTGCCGCTGTCCATGGCCCAGCGCGGGATCTGGATCGTCAACCGGCTCGGGCAGCAACAGGCCTTCTACCACATGCCGTTGGCGGTGCGGATCGACGGCGCCCTGGACCTCGCCGTGCTCACCGAGGCCGCCGCCGACCTCGGCCGCCGGCACGAGATCCTGCGTACGCTCTTCCCCGCCGACACCGCCACCGGAGCGCCGCGCCAGGCGGTGCAGCCGCCCGAGGCCGTCGCCCGGGTGGTCCGCTCCCGCGCCGTCCACCCCCACGGGCTCCAGCAGGCCCTGCACGACGCGCTGGCGACCCCGTTCGACCTGACCACCGAAGTCCCGCTGCGGCTCCACGTGTTCAGCACCGGACCGGCCTCGCACGTGCTGCTGGTGGACGTCCACCACATCGCCTGCGACGGCCTGTCGCTGGCCCCGCTCTGCCGCGACCTGGCCGCGGCGTACGCTGCCCGGTCCGCCGGCCGGGCCCCCGACTGGCACGAACTGCCGATCCAGTACGCCGACTTCGCCCTCTGGCAGGCCCAACAGCTGGGCCGCGCCGAGGATCCGGACAGTCCGTCCGGCCGCAGCCTGGAGTTCTGGACCAAGGCGCTCGCCGGGCTGCCCGAGGAACTCGCCCTGCCCGGCGCCCGGCCACGCCCGGTCACCCCGACCTTCCGCGGCCTGCCCACCCGGGTCGAGGCCGGGCCCGAGCTGTACCGACGGATCACCGCAGCCGCCCACGAGCACGGCTCCAGCGTCTTCATCGTGCTGCAGGCCGCCCTCGCCGCGCTGCTCACCCGCCTCGGCGCCGGCACCGACATCCCGCTCGGCACCCCCACCGCCGGCCGCTCCGACCAGGCGCTGGACGACCTGATCGGCTGCTTCATCAACACCGCCGTGCTGCGGGCCGACACCTCCGGCGACCCCAGCTTCCGCACCCTGATCGCCCGGGTCCGGGAGACCAACCTGGCCGCCCACGACCACCTGGACCTGCCCTTCGACGAGATCGTCACCGCCCTCAACCCGCCCCGCCAGCACGGCCGCAACCCGCTGTTCCAGGTGATGACCAGCCTCAACGGCGAGCCCGAGCCCGTCCCCGCGCTCGGCGGACTGCCCACCGAGCCCTTCGACCTCGGCACCCCGGCCACCCCGTTCGACCTCACCTTCGAACTGACCGAGGACCGCGCCCGGGCCACCATCAGCGGCACCCTGACGGTCAACGCCGACCTGTTCGACCAGGCCGCCGGGGAGGCCCTCGCCCAGCGGCTGCTGCTCGCCCTCGACGCCGCCACCGACCGGCCGGACCAGCCGATCTCGCACTGGGACCTGCTGCTCCCGGGCGAGCGCGAGGCCGTCCTCGACACCTGGAGCACCGGTGCCGCCGCGCCCGGGCCGACCGCCCTCGCCGAGCTGTTCGCGCAGGCGGTGGCCGCCGCCCCCGACGCACCGGCCCTGGAGACCGGCGACCTCACCCTCTCCTACGCCGAACTCGACGAGCAGGCGAACCGGTTGGCCGCCGAGCTGGTCGCCCGCGGCGTCGGCCCGGAGCGCGTGGTCGCGCTCGCGCTGCCGCGCAGCGGCGAACTGGTGCTCGCCGTCCTGGCCGTGGCCAAGGCCGGCGGCGCGTTCCTTCCGCTGGACGTCCGGTTCCCGGTCGAACGACTGTCCTTCATCCTCGCCGACGCCCGGGCCGCCCTGGTGGTCACCGACTCGGCCGGCGCCCCCGCCCTGCCCGTCGACGCCCCGCCGACCCTGCTGCTGGACGACCCCGACCTGCTGGACGCGCTCGCCGAGCACCCCGGCGAACCCCCGGCCACCGCACCGGTGCACCCGGCGAACGCCGCGTACCTGCTCTACACCTCCGGCTCGACCGGGCAGCCCAAGGGCGTCGTGGTGACCCACGGCGGGCTGGCCCCGCTCGCCGAGCAGCTGCACCGCACCGTCCTGGCGGACCCCGACGCCGGGGAGCGCCCGGTCCGGATGCTCCAACAGGTCTCCCCCACCTTCGACATGTACGTCATGGAACTCCTGATGGCCTTCCGCTCCCGGGCCGTCCTGGTGGTGGCACCCGCGCACCCGGTGCTCGGCGAGGAACTGGCCGTGCTGCTCGAACAGCGGCGGATCACCCACGCCGTGCTGACCCCGACCGCGCTGGCCGCGCTGCCCGTCCGCGCCTTCCCCGACCTGCGGGCGGTGGTGGCCGGCGGCGAGGCGCTCGGCGCCGACCTGGTCGCCCAGTGGGGGCGGGACCGGCGCCTGCACAACGCCTACGGCCCGACCGAGACCACGGTGCTCGGGACCCTCTCCGGCCCGCTGCACGGCCGGGTCGGCGCGCCGCTGGGCGCACCGATCGCCGGCTCCCGGCTGTTCGTCCTGGACGAGGCGCTGCGCCCCGTCCCGCCGGGCGTCACCGGCGAGCTCCACCTCGCCGGGGCCGGCCTGGCCCGCGGCTACCTGGGCCGTGCCGACCTCACCGCCGACCGCTTCCTGCCCTGCCCGTTCGGCCCGCCGGGCAGCCGGATGTACCGCACCGGCGACCTGGCCCGCTGGACGGCCGACGGTGAGCTCCAGTACCTCGGCCGGAGCGACGGCCAGGTGAAGATCCGCGGGGTGCGGATCGAGCTCGGCGAGATCGAGGCCGTCCTCGGCGCGCACCGCAAGGTCGCCGACTCCGCGGTGGTGGTGGACGGTTCGGCGGTCGCCGGGCCCCGGCTGGTCGCCTTCGTCACCCCGGCGGACCCGGCCGACCCGGCCGCCCGGCCGACCGACGCCGAACTGCGGGCGCACTGCGGCCGCGCACTGCCCCGGGCGATGACGCCCGCGCGCTTCGTGGTGCTCGGCGCGATGCCGACGCTGCCCTCCGGCAAGACCGACCGCAAGGCGCTGCGGGTCCCGCCGGAGGAGCGGGCCGAGGGCCACCGCACGCCGCCGGGCACCGCCACCGAGCGGGCGCTCGCCGGGATCTGGCAGCGGCTGTTCGGGACCGGTCCGGTCGGCGTCGAGGACGACTTCTTCCTCCTCGGCGGCCACTCGCTGGCGGCGGTCCGGATGCTCGCCGAGATCCACCGCGACCTCGGCGTCGAACTCCCGCTGAGCGCCTGCTTCGAGCACCCGACGGTGGCGGCGCTGGCGGCCCTGATCGACCGGACGCCCCGGCCGGACGCCGCCGAGGAGCCGGTGGTCGTACGGCGGCGCCGACCGACCTCCTGACCGCGGGCGGGAGCGCGGGGGGGGCGGGGCCGCCCCCCCGCCCCCCCACCCGGGCGCCAACGCGAACACGACCCGCACCACCCCCCACCCGGCGGCCCGG
>NZ_JBFBGS010000041.1:59043-84221 GCF_040684795.1 Kitasatospora sp. NPDC089797
TGTGGCGTGGGGCGGCCCCCCCCACCCCCCGCGGGGGGGGGGGGGCGGGGGGGGGGCCGGGCCCGCACGCGCTCCCGCACTCCGGGTCGCCTACTCGACCACGACCGTCAGCTCCCCCATCGCGGCGTCCAGGGCGGCGCCCACCTGCTCGGGGCCCTCCCCCACCGCGATCACGTGGCCCAGCCGGTCGTACGCCTCCCGCACCGGGCGCACCGGGCGACCGGGCACCGCCGTCACCGTCACCCGCTCCACCCCGGGGACCGCGGCCGCCCGCTCGACCCCGTCGACCGCGGCCAGCCGGCCCTCCTCGGCGGCGACCAGGAACCGGATCCCGGCCGAGCGGGACCGCTCCGGGGTCAGGTCCACCGGCAGCCCGGCGGCTGCCCGGATCTGCCGGTCCAGCAGGTCGATGCCGGTCGCGGGCCGGATCAGCTCCGGGATCATGCCGCCCGCCAGCCGGGCGTTGATCTCGATCACGGCCGGCCCCTCGGCGGTCAGCCGCAGCTCCACGTGGGCCGGGCCGCGCTCCAGGCCGACCGCCGCCAGGCTGCGCCGGGCGGTGTCGGCCATCGCCGCCGCCGTCTCCGCGGGCAGGACGGCCGGGAAGAGGTGGCCGGTCTCGACGAAGTACGGCAGCTCGCTGACGGTGCGCTGGGTGATGCCCACGCAGACCGTCTCGCCGTCCGCCCGGAACATCTCGGCGCTGAACTCCGGACCGGTCAGGAACTCCTCCACCAGCACCGTGGAGGCGCTGGCCTGGCCGCGCACGTTGCGGGTGACCGCCAGCAGCTTGCGGACCTGCTCGACGGCGGTGGCGACGTCCGCGCACCACAGCACCTCGTGCGAGCCGGACTCGTCCACCGGCTTGACCACACAGGGCAGGCCCACCCCGGCGACCGCCGCCGCGACCTCCGCCGGGTCCCGGACCTCGGCGAAGCGCGGCTGGCGCACCCCGTGCTCCCGCAGGGTGCGCCGGGTCGCCGACTTGTCCCGGCAGGCCGCCAGCGCGGCCGCCGGGTTGGCCGCCACCCCGAGCGCCTCGGCCAGCGCGGCCGCCTGGACCAGGTAGTACTCGCTGGTCGTGGTCACGCCCGCCACCTCGCGGTCGCCGGCCGCCACCTCGGCGGCCTTGCGCAGCGCCTGCGGGTCGTCGGTGTCGCAGACCACCACCCGGCAGCCGGTCTCCGCCAGCCCCTGGTAGCGGGCCGGGTCCACCACGAACAGCACCGGCTCCAGGCCGAGCCGCACCGCCGTGGTCAGCGCGAGCATGCCGGTGCCGGTGGTGTTGGACTCCACGAACAGCAGCAGCGGGCGCTCCCGGCGCGGGATCGCGGCGTACGACCAGCTGTGCACCAGCTCGCCGTAGCGGACGGGGGCGGGCTCGGTGGCGACCCCGGCGTCCCGGTCCGTGCCGTCGGCCGCGTACACGGTGTCCACGTACCGGTCCCCGCGGTCCGGCATGATGCCGACCAGCCGGGTGCCGGGCGCGGCGTGCGCCGCCAGGTGGGTCAGCACCCGGTAGACCGAGCCGGAGGTGTTCCCGGCGAAGACCTTCTGCTCCCGGGCGAGCGCCCGGGTCGCGGCGAAGGCCTCGTCGTCGGAGAGCCAGTGCACCTCGTCGAGCAGCCGGTAGTCGATGTTGTCCGGGTAGAGGCTGTTGCCGAGCCCGGACTGCCGCCGGGTCGGGACGTCGGGCTGGCCGAACAGCACGCTGCCGACCGCGTCCACCCCGACCACCTTCAGCGCGGGGAAACGTTCCAGCAGGGCCCGGGACGTCCCGCACAGCGACCCCCCGCTGCCCACCGAGCCCACCACCACGTCCACCGTCCCCAGGTCCTCGACCAGTTCCTCGGCCAGGCCGCGGTAGGCCGCCGGGTTCTGCGGGTTGGAGTACTGCTGCGGCCAGAAGGCGCCCGGCAGACCGGTCATCAGCTCGGCCAGCAGGTCCAGCCGGGCCGACTGCCAGCCCTGCTCGCCCATCGCCGACACCACGTGCACCTCGCAGCCCAGGGTGCGCAGCTTGGCCAGGGTGATCGGGTCGATCCGCGGATCGGTGACGATGTGCACCGGGTGGCCCAGGTGGGTGCCCACCAGCGCCAGCCCCAGCGCCATCGTCCCCGAGGAGCTCTCCACGATCGGCGCCCCGGGCTTCAGCGCCCCCGAGCGGCGTGCCTCGGTGACCACCTGCCGGGCCACCCGGTCCTTCATCGCGAAGGCGTTCGCCAACTCCAGCTTGGCGTACACCTCGACGCCCTCCGGTGCCGGCACCCGCAGCCTGACCAGTGGTGTGTGCCCGATGGCCTCGACGATCGACTCATGCCGCATGAGCAAGCTCCATGTCCTGAAGGTTGAGGGCCCGGACCGTGGTGGTGGTGCCGGGCAGGGTCGAACAGGCCGCCAGGGCGGCGGCCAGGCGGGGCCCGTGGTCGGGGTCGTCGCCGTCCAGCAGGACGCCCAGCAGGGTGCCGCTGTGCGCGCACACCACCCCCTCGGCGCCGATCCGCTCGGCGACCGCCAGCATCGCGTCGAGGTTGCGCTTGGGCGCCAGGCGCTGGTTCAGCACCGCGCTGCGGGTCGTCACCGCCCCCACCCGGGCGAGGTCCCCCGCCCGCACCGCCGCGGCGAGTTCGGCCAGCAGCTCCGCGTACTCCGCGCGCTGCCCCGGGGAGAACGCCTTCGGCACCCGGTTGAACGCCACCGTGTCCAGCAGACCGCCCTCGTCCACCCCGACCACGGTCGCCGCCGGGAGGCCGCCCAGGCGCTCGCGCAGCCGCACCTCCCGGTGGTCGAAGGCGACCACCCCCGGGTGCATCACCCCGTCGGTCGGCTCGATCGGGCGCAGCCAGCCCTCCACCGCGGCCGGCGAGGTGTCCAGCCCCACCGCCGCGCCGACCGCCCGCGCGGTGGCCACCAGGTCGGCCGAGGAGCTGGCCATGCCCTTGCCCTCCGGCAGGTCGCCGTCCAGCAGCAGTACCCCGCCGGCCCGGCCGCGGGAGGCCAGCATCGCCTCGGCCACCCGCCGGGTCTTGGTCTTGTGGGAGGGGAACACCCGCAGCGGGCCGTCCGGGTCGAGCCGGAAGCGGGCCCGGGCCCAGCGGTCGACCGGCAGCGTCACCAGGAACTCCGGTCCGCCGGGCAGCGCGCCCTGGAGCAGTTCGCCGAAGGTGCCGAACGCCCGGGCCGTACCGGTCCGCAGGTCGACGCCGGAGCCGGACACCGCGAACGAGGGCAGCGGCGGGGGCGTGCTCACGGCCGCTCCCGGCCCGGGGCCAGCAGCGCCGCGACCCGCTCGTCCGCCGCCCGCACGGCGTCCGCACGCTCGGCCCACTGCCCGGCCGAGCGCCGGTGCTCGGCGCGCAGGTCGGCGAGCACGGCGCGGACCCGGTCGGGGTGGGTCGAGCCGACCGAGGTCTTGGCCCGCAGCCCGGCCTCCACGCTCAGCGAGGCGGCCAGCAGATCGGCCGGCCCGGCCAGGCGGTGCCCGGCCTCCTCGGCGACCGCCGCCAGCAGCCCGGCGTCCCCGTCGGCCGGGGCCAGCCCCTTGTCCAGGGCGGCCTTGATGTAGCGGCCCGCGATCACCTGCGCCGTCCGCCAGGGCACGCCCTCGTCCAGGGTCAGCCGGTTGGCGAGGGTGAAGCCGCCCAGGAACTCCCCCTCGCAGGCCGCCCGCATCCGGTCGGTGCGGAAGACCAGTCCGGTGACCACGGCGTGCGCCAGCCGCAGCGTCGAGCGCAGCGCCTCGGTCTGCACCCGCAGGTGCGCGCCGGCCTCCTTGGACACCTCGACGGTGTTGGTGTACGGGGTGTTGCGCTGGGCCGCCGCGAGTTCGGCCGCGCTGCCCGCCACCAGCGCGCAGCGGCCGCGGATCCGCTCCAGGACGGGGAAGTTCTTCTTCTGCGGCATCGCGGCGGAGATCCCGGACAGCTCGTCCGGGAGGTCCAGGAAGCCGTGGGCGCTGCCGCCCCAGGCCATCAGGTCGGTGGTGAAACGGCTCAGCGCCACCGCGAAGTTGGCGGCCTCGGCGGCGATCGCCAGCGCCCAGCCGCGCGAGGCCACGGCCACCAGGGCGTGCGGCTGCGGCCGGGCGAACCCGAGCAGCTCGGCCATCCGGGAGCGGTCCCAGTCGAGTTCCTGCCCGGCCATGCTGCCGGCGCCCAGCGGCGAGGCGTCGATCTCGTCGTACGCGGCGAGCAGCCGGCGCACCGCGGTCAGGGTCTCGCTGGACAGCGCGGCCAGGTAGAAGCCGGGGCTGATCACCTGCGCGGCCTGGGCGTGGGTGTAGCCGGGCATCGGCACCTCGACCGCGCCGGCGGCCAGCTCCCGCACCGCCGCGTCGAAGTCCAGCAGGTCCGCCGCCAGGGCGCGCACCTGCTCGCGCGCGGAGAGCAGTTGGGCGCACACCTGGAGGTCGTTGCGGCTGCGGTCGGCGTGCCAGGCGGCGAACGGCGCGACCGGGCCCGCCGCGACGTGCCGCTCCAGCGCGAAGGAGATGTCCGACATGTTCTCCCGCGGGTTCGCCCGGACGGAGCCCGGGTCGACCCCGTCCAGCCGCTCCGCGATCACGGTCATCCCGGCCTCGTCCACCAGCCCCATCCGCCGGTACTCCAGCAGCAGCACCCGCTCGATCGCCACGTAGTGCCGCAGCAGGTGTTCCGCCTCGTACGCGAACTGCGGTGCCAGCACCTCCTCGTGCCACACCTCGCTCGGAACGCCGTCGATCCGGCCGGTCACCGTCATGGAGTGCTCCTCAGAAGAACCGATGGGGCGGCCCGGCCCTCGCACGGGGCTTGCGGGTCGGCGGGTCCGCGGGGGCCGGTGGGGGGATTCGTGGTCGCGGTCGGGTCGCCCGGGGGCCGGTGGTCCGCTGCCGGATGGTCCGCGGCCCGGTGGTCCGCGTTCCGGCGGTTCGCGGCGGCCGCGGGCAGCCGGGAGAGCGGCGTGGCCGGGTCGGCGAGGCCGGCGGCGAGCAGGGCGAGGAAGTCGTCGAGCAGACCGCGGGCGGTGGCGGGGGTGAACAGCGCGGTGTCGTAGACCAGCCGGGCGGCCCGATCGGCCACGTCGAGCAGCAGGTCCTGTTCGGCGAAGGCGCACGGGGCACCCAGCTCGCGGCCCTCCGTCAGGGTGAGGCCGGGGTGGTGGGGGCCGGGGCGGTCGTCGGGGCGATCGTCGGGGCGATCGGCGTCGCGGGGGAACGGCCGGTCCGGGTGGTCCCAGGCCGCCCGGGCGGCGGCGCGGGCCCGCTCGACCAGTTCGGCGAAGACCGGGTCCCCGGCGGTGTCCAGGTGCAGCACCGCCGTACCGGCCAGCGCCCCGACCAGCGACCGGGTCTCCGGCCGGTGCCGCCCCGAGACGGGGACGCCGATCGCGTGGGCCGTCCGGCCGGAACGCCCGTGCAGCAGCGCGGCGTAGCCGGCCAGCAGCAGGAAGGGGGCGGCGGCGAGCCGGTCGCTGCCCGCGCGCAGCGCGGCCGTCAGGCCGGGCGGGAGTTCGGAGCGGACCTCGGCGCCGACGAAGGCCGGCACGGCGGGGCGCGGCCGGTCCAGCGGGAGGCCGTGCCCGGGCCGTCCCGCCCCGGGTAACCCTGCCCCGGACACCCCTGATCCGGATAAGCGGAGTTCGGCTCCGGAACGGTCGTGCTGACGGTCCGCGTGGCCGGCGAAGTCCAGCGGCTGCTCCGGCAGCACCGGCGCCCGGCCCTGTTCCAGCGCGGCGCAGAGTTCCGCGAGTTCGGCGTTGAGCAGGAACAACGAGGCTTGGTCGCAGACCAGTTGGTGGGCTACCAGCACCACCGCCCAGCCCGCGGCGTCGAGTCGGACGGCCACGGCCCGCCACAGCGGCGCCCGGGCCGGATCGAAGGGCAGGGCCGCGGTCTGCTCGGCCAGCTCGGCCAGCCGCTCGGCCAGCTCGGCCAGCCGCTCGGCCCGCTTGCCGTCGTCCGCCCCGCCGAGGTCGGCGAACTCCACCGGGAGGTCGATCCGCGGCTGCACGAACTGTCGCAGCCCGCCGTCCAGCACCCGCACCGAGGTGCGCAACGCGGTGTGCCGGGCGGCCAGTTCCGCGAACGCGGCGGACAGCTGGGCCCGGTCGACCGCGGCACCGATCCGGAAGGTGTCGGTGACGTGCTGGAGCAGCCGACCCCCGGCGAGGCGGCCGGTCGCCCAGACCAACTGCTGGCCGTGCGCCGCCCGGGCGATCCGCTCCCCGTCCGTGCCGGGCAGGACCGACCCGGTGGTTCCATCCGCCATCACAGTTCCTGACTCGTCGTTCCGACCTGTCGCGGATCGGGTGCCCGCCTGGTGCGGCCCGGCCGGGCGCGGCGGGCCGTTGGCAGCACGCCACGGGGAACCGCCGGCGGCCTCGGGGTCGCCCGGCCCGGCCCGGACCTCCGGACCGGGCCCCCGCGCCGGGCGCGCGGCCTCACGCCACGGGGCTGCCGAGGCCGGCGTGGATCGCCCGGCTGATGGCGTCCAGGTTGTCGTCGAGGAAGAAGTGGCCGCCCGGCACGACGTGCTGGGTGAACGGCCCGGTCGTGTGCGCGGACCAGCCGGCCGTGTCCTCGGCACGCGCCGAGGCGTCCTCGGCGCCGACGAAGGCGGTGATCGGCACCGGCACCGGCGGCTCGTCACCGCAGTCGTAGGCGTCCAGCCAGCCGAAGTCGGCCCGGCAGACGGGCAGGACGAGTTCCAGCAGATCGGGCTCGTCCAGGACGAACGCGGGCAGGCCGCCACCGCGGACCAGCCGGTCCAGCATGGCGGCGTCGGGGAGCGTCGACAGGCCGTCGAAGATGTCCTCGCCCCGCGGGTGGTCGGGGCGCGGACAGCCCGACACGAAGAGGTGGACGGGCAGTTCGGCGCCGCTCCGGCGCAGTTGCCGGACCACCTCGAACGCGAGCAGGGCGCCCATCGAATGGCCGAAGAGCGCGTACGGCCGGTCGGCGGCGGCCGCGACGGCCTCCGCGATCCGCTCGACCTCCACGGCCGCGGGCTCGCCGAGCCGGCGCTCCCGGCCGGGCAGGGCCAGCGCGGCGACCTCGACGTCCGGGCCCAGCGCGGCTGGCCAGCGGGTGTAGACGGCGGTGGCCCCGCCCGCATAGGGGAAGCAGACGAGCCTGACCGGCGCCTCCGGACGCAATTCTCGGGAAACGAACCATTTGTCAGGGAGTATCTGGCCGTTCACGGGCGCCATCCAGGAAGTCCGGCTTTTGGCCCGAGGTCGTCCGGAAAGTCCATGGTCTCCGAAGCGGCCTTTCTGGAAAAGATGCCAGAACTCATTCGATCCGTCCCTGGATCGCCGCTCTGCGGAGGCCGGTTGTGCCGCCTGGTCAGTTCTGCCATCGAGGATGATGAATAGTGTGCCGATCAACCGCTGATGACTGTACCTCAGCTGAGCGAGCACGCTCAATAGTTGGCGATAACCGGCCAGTCGACGCCGTCGCGCCCCCTCCCGAAAGGGCGATTCGACAACCCGCCCACCCCGCCCGGGAATCGGGGCGCAACTCGGCGGGAACTCGCATTGGATTGTCCGGCGACGCCCGGCGCCCCGGGGCGCCGGTCCGCCGTCCGGGGCACCGGTCCGCCCCGGACGGCGGCGTCCGGCTCGAGGCTCAGGACACCAGCGGGCCCTCCGCGATCTCGGTCAGCGTCACGGTGCACAGCCCGCCGCGCTGGGCCTGGACGTCCGTGACCTCCAACTGGGTCCCGGGCAGCAGGATGTACTCCTCCTCACCGGTGAACGCCGAGAACCGCTGGATGCCCGTGGCGCGCCGCGGCCGCACCTCGAACAGCGTCCGCTTGCCCCGGCTGCCGAGGAAGGACTTCGCCACCCCCAGCTCGGAGGTGCAGGAGGACACGCCCCACCAGGTCACCGTCTTCCCCACCGGGTACTGCTTGCGCAGGTCCAGCGAGACCCCGCGCCAGAGCGGTTCGGTGCGGGCCGGCAGCTGCGCCACCGCCGCGAACAGCAGCCGCAGGTACGGCAGGTAGGGGACGAGCCGGGCACGGTCGGGCGAGCGCAGCACCGCGTTGATCTCCCGGTAGAACGCGGACTCGCAGGTGTAGAGGTACAGCGCGGCGATCGCGTCGGCGGACAGGCCGTCGGCCACCCCCTCGCCGGCCCGCCGCCGGCCGAACTCGTCGGACTGCGCGACGTGCCGGTCCAGGCCGCGCAGCAGCGCGGCCACCGGGGCCACCGCCTCCCGGAAGTCCAGCAGCGGCGTGTCGAACACCCCGCTGATCGCCGGGAGTTCGAGGCCCTCGTCCTTGACCCCCGCGAGCCGGTCCAGGTAGAGCTGGTGCAACTCCATGGTGGAGGCGATGAACGCGCCCATCCGCTCGGCGACGCCGCCGTCCGCGGCGCCGTCCTGGGCCCCGGCGGTGTTCCAGCCCTTGCTCGGGAGCCAGTCGACCTCGTCCGCGCCGAGCGAGGCGAGCGCGGCGTTCACCGTGGCGAAGTGGTCGCCGTCGCAGAAGATGTCGCCCTGGGCGGCCGGGTTGGCGTGGTCGATGTGGCGCACCTCGACCCCGGGGTACTTCTTCTCCAGCCGCTTCACCACGCTCTTCAGGCTGCGCGCGTGCGCGCCCCACCAGGCGAAGACGACGCCGCGGTCCTCCTCCCCCGCCTGCTGCTTGGCCCGCAGGATCTCCTCGACGATCCGCTCCGCCACCGGCCGCCAGAAGCCGGTGTGCTGGTCCGGGCCCATCGCGCCGTCCGCGCTGGCGGTGAGCGCCGCGTTCAGCAGCAGCACGCCCTGGGTCAGCATCGCCTGGAACCACTCCGGCGGCTGGACCGTCTCCTCCTTCTTCAGCAGCGCGCGGATGTCGGCGATCGGCGTCTTCTTGGGGATGCCGTACTTCCACATCGCCGCGGCCTTGATGATGCAGCGGATGCTGATCACCCGGCCGAACTGGCTGTCCTTCCAGTCGTGGAAGGCGTTGTCGAACATCGCTATGCCGGTGGCGCTCTCCGGCCGCGGGTAGGGGTTCTGGCCGAAGACCACGACCTTCCACCGGTGCGGGGCGTGCGGCTTGAGCGCTTGGAAGGTCAGTTCGCGGACCGGCACGACCTCCGGGCTGCGCCCCGGGCCGATGAACGAGGCCGCGCCGGGCTGCGCCTCGATGACCGGCTTCAGCAGCGGCAGCCACTCCTCCCCGCCGCCGCGGAAGAGCTCCGTCAGGGCCAGCGGGTCGTTCGGGTCGGGCTGGGCGGCGGCGGGGGTGTCGGCAGCGCTCATGGCGGTACTCCGGCTGGTCGGCCCGTACGGGCGTCGGATGACGGTCCGTCAGGTCTCCGACGGACGACCCCTTCCTAACAGCCCCGACTGACAGTCCCGCCCGGCCCGTCCACCCGGTCCGCCCGCCCGGTCGGGGACGGCCGGTCGGCGACGGCCGGACTGTCGGTGCCACCCGCTAGCGTCGGTATCGACAGCGGGAAACACCTCGACGGACGACAGGAGTTGCAGATGACGACGGACCGCGCGCAGTCCCCGCTCAGGGTGGTGCTGACGGACCTCAACGCGGCGGTGGTCGAGTCGTGGCGGGCCGCCTTCGCCGACACGCCCGAGGTCGAGATCCGGCAGGGCTCGATCCTCACCGAACAGGTCGACGCCTGGGTCAGCCCGACCAACTCCCGCGGCCGGATGGACGGCGGGGCGGACGCCGCCATCAAGCGGCACCTGGGGGCGGGCATCCAGCTGAAGGTGCAGCGGGCGATACGCGACCAGTTCGCGGGCAGCCTGCCGGTGGGCAGCGCGGTCTGCGTGCCGTCCGGGGCGGTCAACCCGAGGTTCCTGATCTCGGCGCCGACCATGCGGACCTCCTCGCAGAACGTCAGCGAGACGCTGAACGTCGCCCTCGCCTGCGCGGCCGCCTTCCAGGCCGTCCACCGGCAGAACCGACTGGTGCCGGGCAGCATCCGCTCGGTGGCCCTGGTCGGCATGGGCGCCCAGACCGGCCGGGTGCCGGCCCGGATCTGCGCCAACCTGATGTGGACGGGGCTCACCCTCTTCAACGACCACTGCTTCGAGGACTACGACGAGCTGCGCGCCACCGTCCTGGCCCAGTTGGAGGACATCGAGAAGGCGCCCGCCACCCGGCGCGTGCGCATCGCCGCGCCGAAGCCGCGGTCCCGGGCCTGACACCGGGGAGGCCCAGGGAGTCCCGGGCGGGCTGACGAGCGCCCGGTCGAGGGGCCGGCCCGCCGACCCCTCGACCCACCGACACCCGCCAGCCCGTCAGCCCGTCAGCCCGCCAGCCCGTCAGCCGGCGACGAGTGCCAGCCGGATCCAGCGCTCCGCCTCCGCGGTCGCCACCGCCGCATCGAAGGCCTCCGGCCCGGCGGCCGCCTGCACCACCAGCCCCTTGAGCAGCCCCACGAAGGCGAACGCGAAGGCCCGGGCGTCCACCCCGCCCCGCACCTCGCCGTCGGCCACGCCCTGGGCGACCACGTCCGCCACCCACCCGCGCGTCCGGGTGTCCAGTTCGGCCACCGCGACCGTCAGCTCGGAGGCTCCGGCGAGCGCCTCGGCGCCCAGCACGACGAAGGCCCGGCCCAGGTCGGTCGGGTTCCGCACACCGTCGAGCACGCCCCGGGCGAAGCCGCACAGCTCCTCGGCCGCCCCGGCGCCGCTGCGCGCGGGCGCGGCCGCCGCCATCGCCTCGCCGAGCGCCTCCTCCTGGAGCCGGGCGAGCAGCGCGGCCCGGGAGCCGAAGTAGTGGGTGGCCAGGCCCCGACTGAAGCCCGCCTCCTCGCCCACCCGGGCCAGGGTGACCCCGGTGCTGCCGTGCTCCGCGATCAGCCGGGCGGCGGCCGCGAGCAGCGCGGCCTCGGCGTGGGCGCGCCGTTCGGCCTGGGTGCGGCGGGGCTGGGCGTCCTGGGGCGCGGAGCCGGCGGGTTCCTCGTGCGTGGGCATGGCACCATGCTAGGCTCAAATTGCTTGTTGGTTAACAAGCAAGTTTGGGACGACGGGGTGTTCCCCCGCCCCGGCCGTCCCCGACCGAAGGGAAGTCCCGATGACCGCCACCATGCTCGCCGGCCGCCTCGACGTCACCAAGGGCGCGTTCGCCGTCGAAGAGGTGCCCGTCCCGACGCCCGGCCCGGGCCAGGTGCTGATCAAGGTCGAGGCCGCCGGTGTCTGCCTCTCCGACGTCCACCTGATCGACGGCACCCTCAAGCCGTTCCTCCTCAAGGAGGACAAGGTCACCCTCGGCCACGAGGTCGCGGGCACCGTGCACACCCTCGGCGAGGGCGTCACCGGCGCGGCTGTCGGCGACCGGGTCCTGCTCCAGGCCGGCGAGACCCGCGACGGCACCGTCTACACCCGCGGCGTGGACTACGACGGCGGCTGGGCCGAGTACGCGCTGGCCACCGTCGCCACCCTGGTGCCGATACCGGACGAGCTCCCCTTCGAGCAGGCCTGCTTCATCCCCGACGCGGTCTCCACCCCCTGGTCCGCGATCACCGCGACCGGCGCGGTCCGCCCGGCCGAGGCCGTCGGCGTCTGGGGCGTCGGCGGGCTGGGCGCCCACGGCGTCCAGCTGCTGCGCACGATCGGCGCCTTCCCGATCGTCGCCGTCGACCCGCTCCCGGCCGCCCGCGAGCGCGCCCTCGCCTTCGGTGCCGACGCCGCCCTCGACCCCTCCGACCCGCAGTTCGCCGAGCGGCTGCGCGCGGCCACCGGTGGTCGGCCGCTCGCCGCCGCCTTCGACTTCGCGGGTGTCGCCCCGGTCCGTGAGCAGGCCGCCGCCTCGCTCGGCGAGCGCGGCCGCCTGGTGCTCGTCGGCCTCACCGACAAGCCGCTGACCATCACCAAGGGCACCATGGTGAGCTACCTGCGCCAGCAGATCCTCGGCCACTACGGCTCCCAGGGCCAGGACGTCATCGACCTGGTCGACCTGGTCCGCGGCGGCCGCCTGGACTTCGCCCGCTCGGTGAGCGGCACCTTCCCGCTGGCCGACGCCGCCCGCGCGGTCGAGGCGCTGGAGCGCAAGGAGGGCAACCCGATCCGCCTGGTCCTCAAGCCCTGACCGACCGAGGACGGCAACCCGCCCCCGCCCGACTGAGCCGGGCGGGCCCCCGGGGGCCGGCAGCCGGACCCCGGCGGCCGGCCCCCGAACAGCTGCCCGGGCCGGCATCCGCCCGGGCCGGCGCCCGCACCGCGCGGCCTCCCCGGCCGCCGCTACTCCAACAGGCTCCCCAGGTGCCCGTCGTCCACCCGGATCGGCCAGAAGTGGTCCTCGGTGGCGAAGGCCTCCGGATCCAGCGCCCGCAGCACCGACTCGGCCGCGCTGTCGAGGAGTTCGGCCGGCTCGAACACCGACCACGGCGCCGGTGTCCGAAGGTCCTCCGCCGCGCGCCGCGCGGCCCGCAGCCGCTCGAAGGTCCACAGCACGTACAGCAGCGCCGAGAGGTCCCGGTGCAGGTAGGCGGCGGGCGCGCCGTCGCCCCACGGGTCGGGCAGCTCGACCCGCCCGGTCGCGCCGTCGAGGGCGACCACGGAGTCGTACATCCACCCGCCGACCACCAGGAACCCGCCCTGGTACGCCCGGCCCGAGGGCTCGCCCCCGCCCCGGTGGTCCGCCGGACGCGCCTCGGCCAGGGTCCGGAGGCCGCCCTCGGCGGCGACCGAGAGGACGCACCGGTCGGCGACCGGCAGCCCGGCCCCGGTCAGCAGCCGCCGGGTCGGGCCGTGCCCGAGCCCTTCGGGCAGCTCGGCCTCCGCGAACCGGCGGACGGTGCCCTCCCCCTGCACCGTCGCGAGGTCCTCCACCAGCTCCGGGGTGACCTCGTACAGCAACCCGTCCGCGCCGCCGGCGGCCGCCCCCCACGCGAGGGCACGGATCGTCAGCACCGTTCCCCAGTGGGCCGGCGCGTCCGCCGTCCGCCGGTACAGCTCCGGGTCGGCGGCCCGCAGCCGCTCCCGCACCGCCCGCTCGACCCCGGCGACGGCCGCCGGGCCGCGTTCCGGCCCCGCCTCCCCCGCCGGTGCCCCCGCCTCCCCCGCTCCCGCCAGCGCCTCGATCTCCCCCGCCAACGCGATCAGGCACCCGGGGCTGCTGGCCAGCAAGTCCCGCCGGAGCACCCCGTCCGCGTCCGGCCGGGCCAGGTACACCTCCCCGCCCGCGCCGTCCAGCAGCACCGTGACCGGCCCCTGCCAGTCGTCGTAGCGCGCCTCCCCCAGCACGTACAGCCCCCCGGCGCCGCCGACCCCCTGCCGCTCGTACCAGGACGCGGCGGTCTGGAGCGGCTCCTCCCCCGAGGCCTCCAAGTCCAGGTACGCGCGCGACCAGCACAACTCGCCGGCCGCCAACAACTCCCGGCTCGGCCCGTGCGTCACCCCCTCGGGCACCACCCGGACCGGCCCGGCCCCCACAACCGCCCCCACCACCGCACACCCCCTGCCCGCCGCCCCACGACGGCCGATCGCCCACCGACGTGAGCGACCCTAGCGGAGCCCACCGACAACCGGCCCCGACCCGGGCCGCACGCGGCTTGACGGGAGGTCAACTCCCGGTGCAGCGGCGGCGAAATGGCATGCACGCCACTAGCCAACCGTCCAGTAGCGCCCCTACCGTCGACTCCCCGTGCCCTCGACGGAGGAGCTCGCCTTGCCCCCACGCAACCACCCCCACCGCCCCCACCGCCGCCGACTCACCCGGTTCCCCGCGGTGGCCGTCGCCCTCGCCTCGGCCCTGTTCGCCACCGCCGCCCTGACCGCCCCCGCGACCGCGTCCCCCGCCGCCACCGCGCCGGACTACTGCGGCGGCCGGTGCACCGACATCCTGCCGCCCGGCGAGAACGGCAACGCCACCCTCGCCGAGATCCTGCTGAACCGGGTGTTCGGCAGCCGCCCGGCGCACACCGACGACCAGCTCGGCCCGTACTCCGCCCTCGCCTCCGGCTATCCCGGGCTCACCGAGGCCGGGTTGCGGAGCTTCTTCAACGACGCCTCGTTCGGCGTCCCCGCCGACCAGGTGGCGAGCACCACCAGTCCGCGCCCGGACGTGACGATCGTGCGCGACAAGGCCACCGGCGTCCCGCACATCACCGGCACCACCCGGTACGGCACCGAGTTCGGCGCGGGCTACGCGGCCGCACAGGACCGGCTCTGGGTGATGGACCTGTTCCGGCACGTCGGCCGCGGCGAACTGTCCGGCTTCGCGGGCGGGGCGGCGGCCAACCGGCAGCTGGAGCAGAGCTTCTGGCAGGCCGCGCCGTACACCGAGGACGAGTTGCAGCAGCAGATCGACGCCCTGGCCACCCGCGGCGGCCGGGCCGCCCAGGCGCTCGCCGACGCCAACGCGTACCTGGACGGCATCAACCGGTACGTCACCGAGGCGTACAACGGCCGGACCTTCCCCGGCGAGTACGACCTCACCGGCCACATCGACCCGATCACCAACGCCGGCTCGATCGCGCCGTTCAAGCTGACCGACCTGGTCGCCCTGGCCTCCGTGGTCGGCGCGCTGTTCGGCTCCGGCGGCGGGGGCCAACTCGCCTCCGCCCAGGTGAAGTCGGCGGCCGAGGCGCGGTACGGGAAGGACGCCGGGGACGCCGTCTGGGCGTCGCTGCGCGAGGCCGACGACCCGGAGGCCGTCCGGACCCTGCACGACGGGCAGACCTTCCCGTACGCGACCGTGCCGGACGACCCGCAGGGCCAGGCGCTGCCGGACCCCGGCTCGGTGGTGCCCGAGCGGATGGTCTACGACGCCACCGGCTCCGCGGGAGCGGCGGCCACCGCCGCGAAGGGCGTGCTGCCCGGCAACCTGCTCACCGCCAAGCACGGCATGTCCAACGCCCTGCTGGTCTCCGGCGCGCACACCGACGACGGCCACCCGGTCGCCGTGTTCGGCCCCCAGACCGGCTACTTCGCCCCCCAGTTGCTGATGCTGGAGGAGCTCCAGGGCCCGGGCATCAGCGCCCGCGGCGCGGCCTTCGCGGGCCTCAGCTTCTACGTGCAGCTCGGCCGCGGCCAGGACTACGCCTGGAGCGCCACCTCGGCCGGGCAGAACATCACCGACACCTACGCCGTCCCGCTCTGCACCACCGACGGCTCACCGGTCACCACCGCGGCGAACTCCTACCTCTGGCACGGCCAGTGCCTGCCCTTCGACCGGCTGGCCCGCCAGGACGCGTGGCAGCCGACCACCGCCGACTCCACCCCGGCCGGCTCGTACACGCTGGTGATGTACCGCTCCCGGTACGGGCTGGTGACGGCCCGCGGCACGGTCGGCGGAGCACCGGTCGCCTTCACCTCGCTGCGCTCCACCTACCGGCACGAGGCCGATTCCATCATCGGCTTCCAGGAGTTGAACGACCCCGGCGCGGTGCACGACGCTCCGAGCTTCCAGCGGGCCGCGCAGGACATCAACTACACCTTCAACTGGTTCTACGCCGACTCCCGCGACATCGCGTACTACAACTCCGGCAGCAACCCGGTGCGCGCCGCCGGGGTCGACGCCGGACTCCCGGTGCTGGCCCGACCCGCCTACGAGTGGGCCGACTTCGACCCCACCACCAACACCGCGCGGTACACCCCGCCGACCGAGCACCCGCAGTCCGTGAACCAGGACTACTACGTCTCCTGGAACAACAAGCAGGCGAGCGGCTACACCGCGGCCGGCTTCGGCAACGGCTCGGTGCACCGCGCCAACCTGCTCGACGACCGGGTCAAGGCGCTGATCGCGGGCGGCGGCAAGGTCGGCCGGGTCTCGCTCACCCAGGCGATGGAGAGCGCGGCCCTGGCCGACCTGCGGGCCGAGGACGTGCTGCCCGACCTGATCCGGGTGCTGCGCAGCGCCCCGGTCACCGACCCGGCCGCGCTCACCGCCCTCCAGCAGCTGGAGGCCTGGCTGGCCGACGGCGCCCAGCGCAAGGAGACCTCGGCCGGCAGCCACGGCTACGCGGACGCGGCCGCGATCCGGGTGCTGGACGCCTGGTGGCCGCTGCTCGCCGACGGGGTGATGCGGCCCGGGCTGGGCGACCCGCTGTTCACCGCGCTGACCGGCGCGCTGCAGATCAACGAGTCGCCCTCCGGCGGGCAGACCGGGGCCGTCGGCGGCGGCCCGGTGAGCGCCAACGAGGCCATCCCGCACAAGGGTTCGTCCTTCCAGTACGGCTGGTGGAGCTACCTGGACAAGGACCTCCGGGCCGTCCTCGGCGACCCGGTCGCCGGGCCGCTGGCCCGCCCGTTCTGCGGCGGCGGCGACCTCACGGCCTGCCGGACCGTCCTGCTGGACACCCTGGTCCGGGCCGCCGCCGAGACCCCCGCCCAGGTCTACCCGGGCGACGGGGACTGCGCGGCCGGCGACCAGTGGTGCGCCGACACGATCATCCAGCGGCCGCTGGGCGGGGTGACGGACTCCAAGACCACCTGGCAGAACCGGCCGACCTACCAGCAGGTGGTGCAGTTCCCCGGCCACCGCTGACCCCCGGCCGCGGGCGCCGGCGCCTCCCCGGAGGGGCGTCGGCGCCCGCGCCGCGACCCGGCTCAGCCCAACCGCTCGGCGACCTTCTGCTCGGCCGCCCGCAGGTGGCCCGCCTCGCCCCGGAGCCGCACGCCCGCCTGGTGGTAGACGTCCGGGCTCTCGTGCGTGGCCATCCGCTCGGACAGGGCCGCCGCCAACTCCGCCGTGACCTCCAGCAGATCGGCGAGCGAGCCGAGCATCACGACCGCCTCCGCCGCCGGGACCCGCTCCCGGCCCCGGTCCTTCGCCTTCGGCAGCGCGTTCTCCCGCAGCTGCCGCCGCGCCTCGTCGACCGCATCGACCATCGCGCGGATCCCGCTCCCGGTGACCCGCTCCGACCCGCCGTCCCGCACGCCGTCCCGCACGCCGTCCCTCACACTGTCCATCCCGCTCCCAGCTCCCGTCCGGTCGTCCGTGCTCGGACATCCCGGTGAGTGTGCCCCGCGGACCAAGATTCAGAAACCCGCCCGGTAGCACCCGAACCCCACCTAGGCTGCTTACATGGCAACCGACGACTCCCTCGCGACCGGTCAGCGCTCGCTCGGCGACCCCGCCTTCGACTACCCCCTCCGGCCCCCGCTGACCTCGGGCTGCCCGCGCACCGGCACGGCGGAGGTCGCGTACCCGGTCGAGGTCGACTACGCCTACGACAAGGTCGACCCGGACGCCCTGTTCGCCCCCGTGCGGGCCCGGGGCGGCCTGGAGCGCTGGGCGCCGCTGCTGCCCCCGCTGCTCGCACCGGGCCTCGGCGAGGGCGCCACCCCGCTGGTGGAGCTCGAGCCGGGCGTGTACGTCAAGGACGAGTCCCGGAATCCCACCTGGAGCCACAAGGACCGGCTGAACCGCTGCACCACCAGCGCCGCCGTCGGCGCCGGCGCCCCCGGCATCGCGGTCGCCTCCTCCGGCAACCACGGCGCCTCGGCGGCCGCGTACGCCGCCCGGGCCGGGCTGCCCTGCGTGGTCTTCACCGGCCCGGACGCGCCGCCCGCCGTGGACTCCTTCCTGAACGCCTACGGCGCCGTGGTGCTGCCGGTCCCGTGGGAGGCGCGCTGGCCGCTGCTGCGCCAGGTGGTCGAGCGCCTCGGCCTGCACCCGGTCAGCAATCTGACGCCCACCCACACCGGGCACGCGTACGGCCCGGAGGGCTACAAGACCGTCGCGTACGAGATCTTCCAGGACGTGGGCGTGCCGAGCGCGGTCTTCGTCCCCACCGGGTACGGCGAGCTGCTGTTCGGCGTCTGGAAGGGCTTCGCCGAGCTGCACCGGCTCGGCCTGGCCGACCGGGTGCCGCGGATCTTCGCCTGCGAGTCGGCGGCCTCCGGCGCCCTGCACCGGGCGATCGCCGACGGCCTCCCGGCCGCGCGCGTGCCGGTCGGCCCGAGCGCGGCGTACTCGATCGCCTCGCCGGTCAGCGGCTACCGGGGCGTGCTGGCGGTGCGCGCGAGCGGCGGCCGGGCGCTGACCCTGGACGACCGTCAACTCCTCGACGCCCAGGCCGAACTGGCCCGCTCCGGGCTGTGGGCGGAACTGTCCGCGGCGGCCGGTCTGGCCGGACTGCGCAGCCTCGGCGAGCGGGCACCGCGCCCGGACGAGGGCCCGGTGGTCTGCGTCTCCACCTCCAGCGGCTTCAAGGACAAGGGCATGGGCAGCCGTCGGACCGCCCCGATCGCCCCGACCTGGGAGGAGGTCGAGCGCCGGCTGCGCGCGGCCAGGATCGGCGGCTGACCGGCCACCCCCCGCCGCACACCGCCCGACGCCCGCCCACCGCCACCCGGCCCGCGCACGACCGGTTCCGGAAGCCTGCTGTTCGTCGTACCGTTCGCTGACGTAGGGTCGGCGTTCGCCCACGCACAGCAGGCTGACTCCGCCCCAACTCCCCCGCGTCGAAGGGCTGTCACCGTGACCCGTTCCCCCCGTCGTCTGCTGCCGCTGGCCGTCGCCGTCGCGGCCGTGCCCGTCCTCGCGCTCCCGGCGGCACCGTCCGCCGCGGCCTCCTACGGCACCCCGACGATCACCCTCTCGGCCGGCTACCTGTCCGGCGCCGTCGGCGCGGTCGGCGACCCGACGGTGGGCGTCACGGTCGCCCAGAGCGGCGCCCCCGCCTCGGCGTTGACGGTCGCCGCCTCGGCCAGCACCCGCAGCGGCGTGGCGCGGACCGGCGACGTCACGGTGACCGGCAGCGGCGGCACCCGCACCCTGGCGGTCGCCGCCCAGGGCGTCGGCTACACCGATCTGACCGTCAAGGTCACCGGCCTCGGCGGCAAGACCGCGACCCGCACCCTGCACTACGCCGCCTCGCCCGCCGTCCTGGACTCCGCCGCCAGCCGCTACCTGACCGGCTCCAGCGACGCCTCCGCCGCGGTGGACGCGGGCGGCGGCTACATCCTGGTCGGCGACGACGAGTCCAACACCCTGCGGCTCTACGACCGCAACGCCTCCGGCGCCCCCGTCCGCACCTGGGACTTCAGCGGCGCGCTCGGGGTCAGCAAGGAGATCGACATCGAGGCCGCCGCCCGGGTCGGCGACACCGTCTACTGGACCGGCTCGCTCGGCAACAACAAGGACGGCAAGGTCAAGCCCGACCGGCACACCCTGTTCGCCACCAAGGTGACCGGCTCCGGCGCCGACACCCAGCTGTCGCTGGCCGGTTCGTACCAGGGACTGCGCGACGACCTGATCGCCTGGGACAACGCCCACGGCGACCGCTACGGCTTCGAGGCCGGCTCCGCCGAGGGCCAGGCGCCCAAGCAGATCGACGGGTTCAACGTCGAGGGCCTGGAGTTCGCCCCCGGCAGCGGCACCACCGCGTACATCGGCTTCCGCGCCCCGCTCACCCCGGCGGTCACCGGTGGCCGGGCCCTGCTCGTCCCGGTCACCAACTTCCCGTCCCTGTTCAACGGTTCGGCGAAGCACGCGACCATCGGCGAGCCGATCGAGCTGGACCTCGGCGGCCTGTCCGTCCGCGACCTGCGCCGCAACGCGCTCGGCCAGTACCTGATCGTGGCGGGCTCCTGGGCGGCCGAGGACAACTCCGCGCCCTACGCCCTCTACCGCTGGGACGGCCGCCCGACCTCCAAGCCGGTCAAGCTGATCGACCTGCCGACCGGCGACGCCGGCGCCTGGGAGGCCGTCCCGGACGTGCCGGACCTCGACGCCCCCGGCGCCCGCGCCCAGCTGATCACCGACAACGGCTCGGCCGACCTGTACGGCGACGGCAGCGCCGCGAAGGACCTCACCCACCCGGAGTGGAAGAAGTCCCGCAGCACCTGGTTCACCCTGCGCTGATCCCGGTCGCCCCGGACCGCGCCCGCAGACCGGCCCCTCGGCCCCGCCAGACCGAGGGGCCTTCCCCCTACCCGGACGGCCCGTCCCACCCGACGGCCTGGACCTTCCGACGGCCCGTCCCACCCGACGGCCTGGACCTCCCGACAGCCCGTCCCACCCGACGGCCTGGACCTCCCGACAGCCCGTCCCGCCGGGAGGCCCGTCCTCAGCTGCCGGTCAGCTCCGCCAACCGCCGGGCGGCCTGCGGCTCGTACCGCGCGAGGCGCTCGCGCAGACCGCGCAGCTCGTGCCCGACCAGCGCGGGCAGGGCGGCCGCCGGGGCCGTCTCCAGTGCGGGCCCGAGCAGTTCGACCGCCGCCCGCGGATCGTGCGCGCAGGCGTGGCAGTCGGCCGCCCGGACGGTGAACAGCAGTCGGGTTGCGGGCAGTTGGTCCGGACCGAGCAGCCCGAGCGCGGTCTCGGTGGCGGCCAGCGCCCGCCGGGCCAGCCGGGGGTCGTCCACGGCCGCGGCGAGGTCGCGCAGCGCGGCGGCCGCGGCGGACTCCACCCGCAGCCGCATCGAGGCGATGGACAGCCACGGCACGACCGCCTCGTCCCGGTCGTCGATGTGCTCCACCTGGGCCCGGGCGAGCGCGATCTGCCGCACCGTGCCGTGCACGTCGCCGGTCAGCGCCCGCGCCCGGGCCCGGCTGATCCGGCCCATCGCCCCCGCCCAGGGGCGGTCCGGGGCGAGCCGGTCGATCTCGCGGGCGTAGCCGAGCGCGGCCACCGGATCGCCGTCCAGCCGGGCCAGGATGCTCAGGTCGCTGAGCGTGCCGACCAGGGTGGCCTGGTCCCCGGCGAGTTCGGCCCAGCTGAGCGCACGGTCGAAACAGGCCATCGCGGTGGCGTTGCGACCACCCTGCATCCGCAACGCCCCGGCGGCATGGGCGTGTTCGGCGGCGAGCCGGGCCAGCGGACGCCGCTGGGCGGCGGGGGCCACCGCCAGCCGGGCGAGCACCACGTGCAGGGTGCGCTCGACGGCGGCGACCAGCTCCGGGCGCACCCCGGCCTCGGCGGCGCGCAGCTGGGCGGCGAGCAGCCCGGCCAGGGCGTGCGCGGTGACGGCGTCCAGCGGGGGTGCGAGCGCCGGGTCGGCGGCGCAGAACTCGGCGTAGCAGGCGGCGAGTTCGTCCGGCGGCGGGACGGCGCAGCCCTCCGCGTCGTGCAACGGGCAGAGCAGCCCGTAGTCCGGCAGCCGCGCCGGGGCGACGGCCCCCGTGGCGACCGGACCGCCCGCGGCGCCCGCGCCACCGGGCCCGCCACCCGGCAGCGGCGGTCGCAGCACCCCGGCCGGGAGGGGGCCGAGCGGGGAGAGTCCGGCCGACTCGGCGCACAGGCAGGCCGCCACCAACTCCCCTCCGGCACGCAGGAGTCCGTCGATCCGCTCGGCGACCCTCGGGGCGACCCGGCGCGTCCCGTGCTCGATCTTGCTGACCGCCGTGTGGTCGTAGCCGATCCCGGCGCCGAGCTGGGCCTGGGTGAGGCCGGCCCGGCGCCGCCAGTGCCGCAGCAGGGCGCCGAACTCCCGCCAGGCATAGGGGTCCTGTGTCATGGAGGGCATCGGGGCGATGGGGGCGGGGCCCACACGGTGCACGGCTGCCTCCCCGGAGGCGGGCCCGCTGCGGGGCCCTGGGACGAGTCCGACGGGGAGGACGGTACTCGATCGCACCCGCGCCGTACATGAGGTGGTCTCAACCACTGTGAGGAAAGCCCAGCTTGACGCGAAACGGCACCCGCATCTTGACGGAATTTGCCAACCCTATGCAGAGCCCGCACCAGCCATTGACCCGGGCATGACGCCATGTGAGGGTTCGGGCACCCGAGCGCGGACGGCCCGCAGCGGCCGTCCCCCGGACGCGGCCTGCGGTGCGCCACCAGCCTTGCCGTCCGCGGTCGAGGACCCCCACACGCGAGGAGCCTCGATGCAACGCAGAGTTTCCCCAGGCCGGTTGCTCACCACCGCGACCACCCTGGCCGTCCTGGCCGGCCTGGTCGGCGCCACGGCGGGGACGGCCGGCGCCGCGCCCGCCCCCTCTCCCGCGCCGCCCAGCGCCCTGGCCGCCGCCGTCAACGCCGCCGACACGGCCGCCGCGGCCGGCGCCGACGCCCTGGCCAAGGGCCCCGGTGAGACCTACGAGCGCAAGACCGTCACCCCGTGGCTGAACGGCCTCTACTCCGTCTCCTACGAGCGCAGTTACCACGGCCTGCCGGTGGTCGGCGGCGACGCCGTGGTGCTCGCCGACGGGCAAGGTAAGGTCCGCGGCCTCCAGTCGGCCGCCACCGGCCCGGTCGGCGGCTCGACCACCCCGCAGATCAGCGCCGCGAACGCGGAGAAGACCGCGCGGACCGAGCTGCCGACCGTGGACAAGGTGGACTCCCGCCGGCTGGTCGTCCGGGTCAAGGACGGCGCGGGCCGGCTCGCCTGGGAGACGGTCCTCACCGGCCGCACCGAGCACGCCCCCAGCCACCTGCACGTCTTCGTCGACGCCGCCACCGGCGAGGTCGTCGACAGCTACGACGACGTCGAGGCCGGCACCGTCAACAGCAAGTGGAACGGCCCCGGCCCGCTCACCATCAGCACCACCAACTCCGGTGGCTCGTACTCCTTGCGCGACCCGAACCGGCCCGGCCTGTCCTGTTCCGACAACGACACCGGCCAGGTCTTCACCAAGTCCTCCGACTCCTGGGGCAACGGCAACCCGTCCAGCCGGGAGACCGGCTGCGGCGACGCCATGTGGGCGGCCCAGAAGGAATGGGACATGCTCCGCGACTGGCTCGGCCGCAACGGGCACGACGGCAACGGCGGCAGCTGGCCGATCAAGATGGGCCTGAACGACGTCAACGCGTACTGGGACGGCAGCTCGGTCTCGATCGGCCACAACCAGGCCGGCGAGTGGATCGGCGCCCAGGACGTCGTCGGCCACGAGTTCGGCCACGGCATCGACCAGTACACCCCGGGCGGGGCCAACAACGAGAACGGCCTCGGCGAGGGCACCGGCGACATCTTCGGTGCGCTCACCAAGGAGTACAACAACGAGCCCGCGCCCTACGACTACCCCGACTACCAGGTCGGCCGCCAGATCAACCTGGTCGGCCAGGGCCCGATCCGCAACCTCTACCAGCCCTCACTGGTCAACAACGACCCCGACTGCTACTCCTCCTCGATCCCGAGCACCGAGGTGCACGCCGCCGCCGGCCCGCTCAACCACTGGTTCTACCTGCTGTCCAACGGCTCCAACCCGGGCGGCGGCAAGCCCACCAGCCCGACCTGCAACAACTCCTCGGTCACCGGCATCGGCGTCAAGCAGGCCGGCCAGGTCTGGTACGGCGGCATGCTGCTCAAGACCAGCGGCATGACCTACAAGCGGTACCGCACCACCACCCTGACCGCGGCCAAGAACCTCGACCCGACCTGCACCTTCTACAACCGCACCAAGGCGGCCTGGGACGCGGTCAGCGTGCCCGCGCAGAGCGGCGACCCGACCTGCACGCCGTCCGGCAACAACGACTTCTCGCTCGCCGTCGCCCCGTCCGCCGGCTCCGTCCAGCCCGGCGCGTCGACCACCGCGACGATCTCCACCGCCGTCACCTCGGGCACCGCGCAGACCGTCAAGCTGACCGCCACCGGCGCCCCGACCGGGGTCACCGCGACCGTCAGCCCGTCCTCCGTCCAGGCGGGTTCGTCCGCGACCCTGACCCTGGCCGCCTCCTCCGGCGCCCCCGCGGGCAGCTACGTGATCACCGTCACCGGCACCGCCGGCACGGCCACCCACACCGCCCAGTACACCCTGACCGTCGGCGGCGGCGGAACGCCCGGCGGGCCCGCGCCGGACATCGACGTGGCCAAGATCCAGGCCGACCTGGCCCAGCTGAACACCATCGCCAACCAGAACGGCGGCAACCGCCGGGCCGGCAGCGCCGGACACACCCAGTCCATCGCCTACATCAAGGGCAAGCTGCAGGCCGCCGGCTACCAGGTCAGCGAGCAGACCTGCACCTCCTGCACCTACCAGTCCAACAACCTGATAGCCGACTGGCCCGGCGGCCCGTCCGACCAGGTCACCATGTTCGGCGCACACCTGGACAGCGTCGCGGCCGGCCCCGGCATCAACGACAACGGCTCCGGCTCCGCCGTCCTGCTGGAGAACGCCCTCGCGCTCGCCCAGCAGAACCCGAGCCTCACCCGGCACGTCCGGTTCGCCTGGTGGACCGGCGAGGAGCAGGGCCTCCAGGGCTCCCAGTACTACGTCGGCCAGCTCGGCTCCACCCAGCGCTCGGCGATCAAGGCCTACTACAACTTCGACATGGTCGGCTCGCCCAACGCCGGCTACTTCATCAACAACCTCACCTCCGCGGCCTCCGCGCCGCTGAAGGCCTACTGGGACTCGCTCAACCTCCAGCCCGAGGAGAACGTCGAGGGCGTGGGCCGCTCGGACGACAGCTCCTTCCAGCAGGCCGGCATCCCGACCTCCGGCTACGCGGCCGGCGCCAGCGCCGTCAAGACCTCCGCCCAGGCCACCAAGTGGGGCGGCACGGCCGGGCAGTCCTACGACTCCTGCTACCACCAGTCCTGCGACACCACCTCCAACGTCGACGCCACCGTGCTCAAGCGCAACGCCAACGGCGTCTCCTCGACGATCTGGAAGACCTCCGTCGGCGGCACCACCCCCGCCAACGACTTCTCCCTGTCGCTGAACCCGGCCACCGCCACGGTCAAGCCCGGCGCCTCCACCACGGCGACCGTCGCCACCGCCACCACCTCGGGCAGCGCCCAGACGGTCAACCTGACCGCCGCCGGGGCCCCCGCCGGGGTGACGGTCTCCTTCAGCCCGTCCTCCGTCCAGTCCGGCGCCTCCGCCACGATGACCGTCGCCACCGCGGCGAACACCGCGGCCGGCACCTACAGCATCACCGTCACCGGGACCGGCACCGCCACCCACACCAGCAGCTTCACCCTGGTCGTCAGCAGCGGCAACCCCAACCCCGGCAACGCCTGGACCCCCGGCACCACCTACCAGGCGGGCGACGTGGTGACCTACAACGGCGTCAGCTACCGCTGCATCCAGGGCCACACCGCCCAGGTCGGCTGGGAGCCGCCGATCGTCCCCGCCCTCTGGGAGGCCGTGTGACCGGTACCGCCTGACACCCCCTGAGCCGCTGCGCCGCGATCCGTCGAGGGGGACGGGTCGCGGCGCCGCCCGGGGGCCCCGCCCGACACCGGCCCCGGCGCCGCCCGGGGCACCGGCCGTACACGGACCGCGGCGCAGCCGTCTGCACCGGCCGTGCACGGACCGCGGCCCAGTCGGGCGCACCGGCCGTCTGCCGGGCTGACGTAGAGTCGGGGGGGCGGCGGGCCGGCGCGGCGGGGGGCGGGCGGGCGGCCCGCGCCCG
>NZ_JBFBGS010000042.1:0-84161 GCF_040684795.1 Kitasatospora sp. NPDC089797
AAGGCTGGGCACTGATCTCGGCCGCCTACGATTCGGAGGAGGCGGCGGCGCCGACGGCGGCCCGCCCCCCGGAGTGAGGGGGCCGGGCCGCCGCGCGGATCACCGCCAGGTCCGGCCCGCCCGGGCCACCGCCCGGCGCCGCAGGGCCACCGCGGCACCGGCCGCGACCACCACCCCGACCAGCACGGCCGTCCAGCCGCCCGGGCCGAAGCCGTCGTCCCCGGCGGCGTCGGCCGCGGGCCGGTCCGACGCGGGGTGCGGCGGCGGCGCGGGCGCCCCGGCGGTGCCGCCGGCCTGGCCGGTCGGCTCCTCGCCGCCCGCCTGCTTCTCGTCCACCAGCCGGCCGACCGGCCGCACCTTGCCGGCCGCGGCGAAGCCCCAGTCCAGCAGCTCGGCCGTCTCGTCGTAGACCCGCTGGTAGCTGGCCGGGTGCATGACCGTCACCAGCAGGGTGCGCCCGCCGCGCTCGGCGGCGCCGACGAAGGTCGAGCCGGCGTTGGTGGTGGTCCCGTTCTTCACCCCGATCAGGCCCGGGTACTTGCCCAGCAGCCGGTCGGTGTTGGCGATCCCGAAGCTGCCGCGCTGGCCGGTGTTCCGGTCGACGGCGCCTGGGAACATCGCCTCCTTGGTCGCGCAGTACATCCGGAAGTCCGGGTTGCGCAGGCCGGAGCGGGCGAACAGGGACAGGTCGTACGCCGAGGACAGCTGGCCGTCCATGTCGTAGCCGTCCGGGGAGACGACCTTGGTGTCCCGGGCCTGGAGGGCGTCGGCCCGGGCCTGCATCTCGTTGACGGTCGGCTGGATGCCGCCGTTCATGTGCGACAGGACGTGCACGGCGTCGTTGCCCGAGCTCAGGAACACCCCGCGCCACAGGTCCTCGACCCGGTAGTCCAGGTTCTCCTTGATGCCGACCAGGCTGCTGCCGGCGCCGATGTTCTGGATCTCCTCGTCGGCGACCCGGTGCACCGCGTTGCGGTCGAACTTGGGCAGCACGGTGTCCGCGAAGAGGATCTTCAGGGTGCTCGCCGGGGGCAGTCCGAGGTGGGGGTTGTAGGACGCCAGGACGTCCCCCGACGTGGCGTCGGAGACTATCCAGGACTGGCCGGTGAGGTCCGTCGGCAGCGCCGGCGCGTCCGCCGACGGATCGACCTGGACCCCGGGGAGGCCGAGCCGCTCCCCGCCGATCGCGGTCGACGGGGGCGGCGCCTGCGGGGCCGCGACCGCCGCCGGGGCGGCGAGCAGAACCGGGAGGGCCGCGGTGACCGCGGCGCACAACTGCGCGATGGTGTGGCGGGGTGTGGACACCGGTTGACCGTACCCAGAACGACGCCCCGTCGTCCGCCACACCGGACGGGTCCTCCGCACGAGGGGCCCGCCCTACGCCGATCGGCCGCCCGCGCATACTGGGGAGGCACACCGCCGCCCACCCCGCCGAGGACCGCCCCATGAAGCTCAGCCGCCGCACCTCCTGGTTCCTGACCGCCTTCGGCGTCTGGTCGATCATCATCTGGACCACCTTCGTCAAGAACCTCTGGAAGGACTCCGGCGGCCAGGCCTTCGCGAACGGCGACCACTCCCAGCCCACCGCCTTCTTCTGGATCCACCTGCTGCTCGCCGTCACCTCCTTCCTGCTCGGCATCGCCGTCGGTGCCATCGGCCTCCGCGGCCTGCGTGCCACCCGCCGCACGCCGGCCACGGACTGACCGCGGTTTATCCCTGTTGCCGCTGTCGGTACCCGCTGGCAAGATCCTCACCGTTCTCACGCACGTACCGGACGTGCTGATCACAAGGGGTGGGGGATCTCCATGACACTTTCGCGTGCCCGCAGACTCGGCGGGGTCACCGCGGCGGCGGTGGCCGCCGGTCTGCTCGTACCGACGGCGGCGGTGGCCGACACCGCCCCGGCCGTCACCGGCACCGCCCAGGGGGGCAACGCCAACACCGTCAAGGCCTGCGACCCGGTGGCCGATCCGACCTGGATCGGACGGACCATGGACGGCCCGGCGCTCAACGTCAAGGTCACCGGCACCGCTGCCCGGTTCAGCGTCTGGGACGTGACCACGGGCGCCGAGGAGCCGGTGTTCACCGGCGAGGCCAACGCGGGCTACAACCAGCAGGCCGGGCTCACCGTCCCCAAGCTGCTGGACGGGCACAGCTACGCCTGGCACGCCTGGGCGCTGCAGGGCACCCAGACCTCCGCCCCGTCGGCGGACTGCCACTTCACGGTGGACACCACCGGCCCGACCGTCACGGTCTCCTCGACCGACTTCCCGGCGAGCGGCAAGGCCACCAAGTACGCGGGCCAGAAGGGGACCTTCGTCCTCAAGGGCACCGACCCGGCACCGGCCGGCGGGGAGTCCTCCGGCATCGCCTGCTTCCGGTACGCCTGGAACTACATCGGGGTGGCGGGCTGCGACGCGGCGAACGCCGTGGAGCCGGGGGACGACGGGACGGCCAAGGTCGACCTCAAGGTCCTGGACTGGGGCAGCAACAACCTCATCGTCCAGGCGATCGACAACGCGGGCAACGTCTCCCAGACGACCTACTCCTTCTACGCCCCGTCCAACCCGAACCCGCCGAAGACCCTCGGCGACGTCGACGGGGACGGTGTGGCGGACATCCTGCTGCCGGACGCCAAGGGCAACCTGCAGTACATCGGCGTCAACGCGACCGACTCCACGCCGACCACCACGATCCCCGCCAACCGGTCTCCGCGCGACGGAAGTTGGGCGCAGCTCCAGGTGGTCCACCGGGGTTGGTCCGATGCCCATGCGCCGTCGATGGACGACATCTTCATCCACAAGCCCGGCGACGCGTACCTGTCCCTGTACCGGAACTTCGACTACGGTTCCTTCACCCAGTCGATGACGGGCGCGAGCCGCTCCACCGACTGCGTGGACGACTCCGGGCAGGCCGTTCCGTGTCCCGCCGACTACGCGAAGAACTGGTCCAAGGCCGACCAGATCGTCGCGTTCGGTCCGGTGACCGATGCCACCTCGCCGTCGCTGCTGACGCTGGAGAACGGCAACCTGTGGCTGCACGCGGGCGGTGACTTCAGCTTCGGCTTCCAGAAGGTCCGCAAGCTCACCACCTCCGGCGCCTGGAGCGGCTACGACCTGGTCGCCCCCGGCCCGGACGCGGCCGGCAACCTGGCCCTCTGGGCCCGTGACCGGGCCACCGGCGAGCTGCACGCGTACCCGGTCCCGAAGAAGGCCGACGGCACCTTCGACTTCTCCGCCCTCGCGGACCCGAAGGCGGACGTCGTGGCCACCGGCTTCACCACGGCCGCCTTCCCGACGCTCGGCAGCTCGGGCGACGCGGACGGCGACGGCAAGCCGGACCTGTGGGCCGTCACGGCCGACCGGCACCTGGTGATGTACAGCGGCTGGAGCGACGCGAACGACCTGGGCGCGCTGAACTGACCCCGGAGCGCACGAGGGCCCCCGTCCGATCGGCGGATCGGACGGGGGCCTTCGCGTGGATCCGAGCGGATCAGCCCGGGATCAGAAGCGGCGGGTGACCAGCGCCCGCTTCACTTCCTGGATCGCCTTGGTGACCTCGATGCCACGCGGGCAGGCCTCCGAGCAGTTGAAGGTGGTGCGGCAACGCCACACGCCCTCACGGTCGTTGAGGATCTCCAGGCGCTGCTCGGCACCCTCGTCGCGCGAGTCGAAGATGAAGCGGTGCGCGTTGACGATGGCGGCCGGGCCGAAGTACTGGCCGTCGTTCCAGAACACCGGGCAGGACGACGTGCACGCGGCGCACAGGATGCACTTGGTGGTGTCGTCGAAGCGCTCGCGGTCCTCGGCGGACTGCAGGCGCTCGCGGGTCGGCTCGTTCCCCTTGGTGATGAGGAACGGCATGACGTCCTTGTACGCCTGGAAGAACGGGTCCATGTCCACGACCAGGTCCTTGAGGACCGTCAGGCCCTTGATGGCCTCGATCGTGATCGGCTTCTCCGGGTCGACGTCCTTGATCAGGGTCTTGCACGCCAGCCGGTTGCGGCCGTTGATCCGCATCGCGTCGGAGCCGCAGATGCCGTGGGCGCAGGAACGGCGGTAGGTGAGGGTGCCGTCCTGCTCCCACTTGATCTTGTTGAGCGCGTCCAGGACGCGCTCCTTCGGGTCCATGGTCAGCTGGTAGTCGACCCACACCGGGTCCGGGTGCTCCTCCGGGTTGAACCGGCGGATCCGGAAGGTGACGGTGATCAGCTGGGTGACACCGGCCTCGACCGCGTCCAGAGCGGCCGAGTGCTCCACAGTCGGAGTGCTCATCAGTACTTACGCTCCATCGGCTGGTAGCGGGTCGTGACGACCGGCTTGTAGTCGAGGCGGATGGAGGTGCTGCCGTCGGCGGCGACCTCCTGGTACGCCATGGTGTGCTGCATGAACTTCACGTCGTCACGGGTCGGGAAGTCCTCGCGGTAGTGGCCGCCGCGGGACTCCTCACGGGCCAGCGCGGAGACGGCCAGCACCTCGGCCAGGTCGAGCAGGTTGCCCAGCTCGATGGCCTCCAGGAGGTCCGTGTTGTAGCGGAAGCCCTTGTCCTGGATGGACACGTGCTTGTAGCGCTCGCGCAGCGCGGCGATGTCCTCGACCGCCTGCTTCAGGGTGGCGCCGGTGCGGTACACCATGGCGTTGGCGTCCATGGTCTCCTGCAGCTCCTTGCGGATCTGCCCGACGGACTCGGTGCCGGTCGACTCGCGCAGCTTGTCGACCATGCCCTGGACCAGCTCGTCCGCGTTCTCCGGCAGCGGGACGAACTCGTTGGCGTTGGCGTAGTCGGCGGCGGCGATGCCCGCGCGACGGCCGAACACGTTGATGTCCAGCAGCGAGTTGGTGCCCAGGCGGTTGGCGCCGTGCACGGAGACGCAGGCGACCTCGCCGGCCGCGTACAGGCCCGGGACGACGTCGGTGTTGTTGCGCAGGACCTCACCCTCGACGTTGGTCGGGATGCCGCCCATGGCGTAGTGCGCGGTGGGCTGGATCGGGATCGGGTCCGTGTAGGGCTCGATGCCGAGGTAGGTGCGCGCGAACTCGGTGATGTCCGGGAGCTTGGCGTCCAGCTGCTCCGGCGGCAGGTGGGTGAGGTCCAGGTAGACGTGGTCGCCCTCCGGACCGCAGCCGCGGCCTTCGCGGATCTCGGTGTAGATCGCGCGGGAGCAGACGTCACGGGACGCGAGGTCCTTCATGACGGGGGCGTAGCGCTCCATGAAGCGCTCGCCGTCCTTGTTGCGCAGGATGCCGCCCTCGCCGCGGGCGCCCTCGGTGAGCAGGATGCCCATGCGCCAGATGCCCGTCGGGTGGAACTGGAAGAACTCCATGTCCTCCAGGGGCAGCCCGCGGCGGTAGGCCACGGCCTGGCCGTCACCGGTGAGGGTGTGGGCGTTGGAGGAGACCTTGAAGAACTTGCCGGTGCCGCCGGAGGCGAACACGACCGACTTGGCCTGGAAGACGTGGATCTCGCCGGTGGCCAGCTCGTAGGCGACGACGCCGGCCGTCTTGCCCTCGTTGAGCAGCAGGTCGAGGACGTAGAACTCGTTGAAGAACTCGACGCCGTGCTTGACGCAGTTCTGGAACAGCGTCTGGAGGATCATGTGGCCGGTGCGGTCGGCCGCGTAGCACGAGCGGCGGACCGGGGCCTCGCCGTGGTTGCGGGAGTGGCCGCCGAAGCGGCGCTGGTCGATCCGGCCCTGCTCGGTGCGGGAGAAGGGCAGACCCATCTTCTCCAGGTCGAGGACCGCGTCGATGGCCTCCTTGCACATGATCTCGGCGGCGTCCTGGTCGACCAGGTAGTCACCGCCCTTGACCGTGTCGAAGGTGTGCCACTCCCAGTTGTCCTCCTCGACGTTGGCCAGGGCGGCGCACATGCCGCCCTGGGCCGCGCCGGTGTGGGAGCGGGTCGGGTAGAGCTTGGTCAGGACGGCGGTGCGGCTGCGCTGCGTCGACTCGATGGCCGCGCGCATGCCGGCGCCGCCGGCGCCGACGATGACGGTGTCGTACTGGTGAATCTGCATGGGGGGTTAACTCGCCTCTGGCCTCTGCCGATGGTCGATGGTGCTCGCGGCTCAGATGTTGGGGTCGAAGGTGAAGATCACCAGGGTGCCGAGCAGCACGGTGAAGACCGTGGCGGTACCCATGAGCCCCTTGAGCCAGAGCCGGGTCGAGTCCTTCTCGGCGTAGTCGTTGATGACCTGACGCATGCCGTTGGCGCCGTGCAGCATGGCGAGCCAGAGCATCAGGAGGTCCCAGCCCTGCCAGAACGGCGAGGCCCAGCGGCCGGCGACGAAGGCGAACCCGATCTTGGAGACGCCGCCGTCGAGCACCAGCATGATCAGCAGGTGGCCGAGGATCAGCACGACCAGGACGACACCGGACAGGCGCATGAAGAGCCAGGCCAGCATCTCGAAGTTGGTGCGGGTGCGGCGCGGCGTCTTCTTGGTCCGCTTGCGCGGCGGCTCGATGACGAAGGCGTCGGCCGGGTTACCGGTGCCGAGGCCCTTGCCGGTGTGCGCCTGCTTCGAGGGGACGACGATCGCGTCGGAGTATTCCGTGGACATCAGTCAGCTCACTTCCCGAACCAGGCGATCAGCGTGTGCTGCAGGATGCCGTAGAAGGAGCCGGCCATCAGGACGACCCAGACTCCGACGACGGACCACAGCATCTGCTTCTGGTACTTCGGGCCCTTGGACCAGAAGTCCACGGCGACGACGCGCAGGCCGTTGAGTGCGTGGAACAGGATGGCGGCCACCAGGCCGTACTCCATCAGGTTCACGAGCGGAGTCTTGTACGTCTGAATGACGGTGTCGTAGGACTCCGGCGACACTCGCACCAGGGCGGTGTCCAGGACGTGGGCGAACAGGAAGAAGAAGATGAGGACGCCGGTGACTCGATGAGCCACCCAGCTCCACATGCCTTCCCGGCCGCGGTACAGCGTTCCAGCCGGCACGGAAAAACCCTCCGGAAGCGATTGGGGGCTCGGCCGGCTTCGGTGTCGGTCAGCCCGGCCGGGTACGGTCCACCGGCCGCCAGCATCCTATCGACGCCGTGTCGGGAACCGCCTCCGGGGTCCCCAGGTGTGATCAATCAGGCACTTCTGGCCTAGCGGAGCCGGAACCGAGCGCCCCTTGGTCACCCTGGGTGCCCGCCCGGACGCGAAGCGCGTCCGGGCGGCGCCGGATTCACTCCGGGGGGTGAGCCGGTACGGCCGTACCGGCTCAGCGCGCCCCGGCCTCCGAGTGGGTGGCGACCAGGTGCTCCAGCCGGGTGAGGGCGATCCGGCGGAGTTCGTCCGCCGCGATCAGCCGCTCCTCGTCCGGGTCGTTGGCCAGCCGGGTGCGGATGGAGGAGAGTACGGCGTCGAGCATCTCCTCCGGGTCGACGCCGTCCAGGCAGACCACGAAGACGTGGCCGAACCGGGCCTCGTAGGCGGCGTGGGCCGCCCGCAGCGCGGTGTGGGCGGCCTGGCTGCCCGGGGCGCGCATGCCGAGCAGGGGCTGGGGCATCCAGCTCTCGTCGGCCAGGGCCTCGGTGAGGTCCGCCGGGCGGAGGTCGTAGGAGGCCTCGCTGGCGGCGGCCAGCAGGGACTCTATGTCGGGGTACGGGCGGTGGGCGGTGAGTCGCAGGGCCCAGCGGTGGCTGCCGCAGCAGGCCAGCAGGGCTTCCTCGGCGGCGCCGGCGTCCGCCTCGTTGAAGCGGTGCAGGCCGAGGAGGGTCGGCTCGGTGCTGGCGTCGGGCCGCTGTGACGGGATCTCGCTGGCCAGCGGGTCCTCCTCGTGAGGGCGGGAAGGCCGATGGGGTGGGGTGGTGGAGCAGCTGAAGTATGGAGGCTGCGGGGGGCGCGCGGCGCCGTTCCGGCAGCTCCTCAACGGTAGTTGAGCGGTCATCAGTTGGGGAGGGCGCGCGCGGAATTCATCCGGACGAGCTATCAAGTTGTGACGTTGACACCACTGCGTCATCCTCCGTCCCGCTTCCGTCCGCTACGACGGGCCCGGCGGTGCGGCCGCCGGGCCCGTCGGACGACCGGTCCGCGGTCGGCGGTTCAGCTGCAGCGGGTGCCCTCGGCGGGCATGGTGCCGTCGGTCAGGTAGGCCTCCATGGCCCGGTCGATGCAGGTGTTGCCCTTGCCGAAGGCGGCGTGGCCCTCACCGACCCGGGTGAGCAGGGTGGCCTTGGCGAAGCCCTGGGCCAGCTTCTCGGCGGAGGCGTACGGGGTGGCCGGGTCGCCGGTGGTCCCGACCACCAGGATCGGGGCGGCGCCCTCGGCGCGGACGGTGTGCGGCTTCTCCTGGGTCTTGAAGGGCCAGTAGGCGCAGCCGGGCTCGCTGTAGTCGGCCACGGTGACGCCCTTGGAGAGCAGCGGCGCCTCCTGGAGCAGCCGGTCGACGGCCTGCTGGGCGTGCTCGGGGGTCGGCGCGGGGCGGGCGGCGTCGGCGCAGCTGATCGCGGTGTTGGCTTCGTCCATCGGGCTGTAGTGGCCCTTCTGGTCGCGGCCGTTGTAGTCGTCGGCGGCGGCCATCAGGTAGTCGCCCTTGCCGCGCTTCATGGCCCAGCCGAGGCTGTTCCGCAGGTACTCCCAGGAGGTCTTCTCGTCGCCGTAGAGCAGCGAGACGACGCCCGTCCAGGCCATGTCGCGGCCGAGCTTGCGGCCGTCCTTGGCGGTCAGCGGCTTGTCGTGGAGGCCGTCCAGGAAGTCGGCGGCCTTCTTGGCGGCCTTGTCCCTGTTCGTGCCGAGCGGGCACTCGTCGGCGTGGTTGTCCACGCAGTCGGCGGCGAAGCGCTCGAAGGACTTCTCGAAGCCGACCTGCTGGTCGACGCCGTGGTCCAGGGTGTCCTGGGCCGGGTCGACGGCGCCGTCGAGGATCAGCCGGCCGGTGTTCTGCGGGAACTCCTCGGCGTACAGGGCGCCGAGGTAGGTGCCGTAGGAGATGCCGAGGTAGTTGAGCTTCTTGTCGCCGACCGCGGCGCGCAGCACGTCCAGGTCGCGGGCGGTGTTGCGGGTGCCGACGAAGGGCAGCAGCTTGCCGGACTTGGCCTGGCAGGCGGCGGCGTGGTCGGTGGACTGCTTGACCTGGGCGGCCTTGCGCTCGGCCGGGTCGTCCGGGGCGTCCTGCTGGTTGGCGGCGTCGAGCTGCTGGTCGTCGTAGCAGACCACGGGCGAGCTGTCGCCGGTGCCGCGCGGGTCGAAGCCGATCACGTCGAAGCGGCTGTGCAGGGTGCCGTCGTAGTCCTTGGCGCCGTACTTGACCATCTCGACGCCGGAGGCGCCGGGGCCGCCGGGGTTGACCATCAGCGAGCCGATCCGCTTGCCCTGGTCGGCCGCCGCGTACTTGATCAGCGCGAGGTCGATCGCGTCGGCGGCGGGGGCGGTGTAGTCGAGCGGGACGTGCAGCTTGCCGCACTGCATGCCGGAGGTGTCGATCTTCGCCTGTTCGGCCCGGGGGTCGGCCGGGCAGTCCGCCCAGGTGATCCGCTGGCCGTAGAAGGCCTTGAGGGCCGGGTCCGCCTCGCCCTTGGGCTTCGGGGTCGGGGTCGTGGTGGGGCTCGCGGTGGACGGCGCGGTGGCGCCGGAGGCCTTGTCCTGGGCCGTCGGGGCGGTGTCGTTGCAGGCGGCGGTGAGCAGGAGGGTGCCGGCCGCGAGGGCGGTCAGCAGCACCCGTGGGCGGGCGGCCCGGAAGATCGTCATCGCACGTGTGTACCACTGGTGTGCGACACGTGTTCGATCGGGGGTGTCGGGCCGCCCGTCCGCGACCGGGCCGGTCAGCCGCGGTGGACCTTGTGGTTGGCGGCCTGGGCCCGGGGGCGGACCACCAGCAGGTCGATGTTCACGTGCGGGGGCCGGGTGACCGCCCAGGCCACGGTGTCCGCGATGTCCTCGGAGGTCAGCGGCTCGGCCACGCCCGCGTACACCGCGTCGGCCTTGTCGGCGTCGCCGCGGAAGCGGGTCAGCGCGAAGCCCTCGGACTTCACCATCCCGGGCGCGATCTCGATCACCCGGATCGGCTCCCCGCACAGCTCCAGCCGCAGCGTCGCCGCGATGGTGTGCGCGGCGTGCTTGGCCGCGACGTACCCGCCGCCGCCCTCGTACGCGGCGAGCGCGGCGGTCGAGGAGAGCACCAGCACGGTGCCGTCGCCGGTGGCGCGCAGCGCGGGCAGCAGCGCCTGGGTCACGTGCAGCACGCCGAGCACGTTCACCTCGTACATGGCCCGCCAGTCGGCCGGGTCGCCGTGCTCGACGCTCTCGGCGCCGATCGCGCCGCCGGCGTTGTTCACCAGGACGTCCACCCGGCCGACCTCGGCCGCGAAGGCGTCCACGGCGGCCCGGTCGGTGACGTCCAGGGTGATCGCCCGCGCCGAGCCGCCCCGCTCGCCGATCTCCTTGGCCAGCGCCTCGATCCGCTCGGTCCGGCGGGCGGTCAGCACCACCTCGAAGCCCTCGGCGGCCAGCCTGCGGGCGGTCGCCGCGCCGATCCCGCTGCTGGCACCGGTGACCACGGCCACCTTCTGCTCGCTCATTGCCACTCCCTGGGGCTCATCCGGTCGTTCACCCGATCATCTCAACCCCGCCCGCGCGCCGCCGGAGGGGCCGGTGCCCGCCGTGCGGGGCCGGCGCACGGGCGCCCCGGTGGGCCGCTGCCGAAGCCGCCTGAGTCACCTTCACGGCCCAGCGGTCGTCAAGCAGATGCGGCCGTGACCACCGCAGCGGGTGATCGTTGCACAGGGCAAGCAAACCGGGGAAGGCGGCTGAAACGAGATGTCATACCCACCTGTCAGGCCGGTATGCGCCCATCCGGGGAGTAGTTTCCTGGAACTCGGGCCAAATCCCCCCAACGGGCCTATTCTTGGGGAGATGAACCCCCCTGAGCCCGCTCAGCCGGGCAGCACTCCGGCCGTCGCCCTCCCCGCCGCCGAACTGCGCGCCCGGGTCCGCAGGCTGGAGCCCGAGCTGATCGCCTTCCGCCGTGATCTGCACCGGCACCCGGAGCTGGGCCGACAGGAGTTCCGCACCACCGGCCTGCTGCGCGACCGGCTGGTGGCGGCGGGCCTGGAGCCGCGGGTGCTCCCCGGCGGCACCGGTCTGCTGGTCGACCTGGTCCCGGCCGGCACCGCCCCGGGTACCGAGTTCCTGGCCTTCCGCGCCGACATCGACGCGCTGCCGATCGACGACGCCAAGACCGACGTGCCCTACCGCTCCAGCGTCCCCGGCCGGGCCCACGCCTGCGGCCACGACGTGCACACCGCGGTGGTGCTCGGCCTCGGCCTGGTGCTGGCCGGGGCGCTGCGGTCCGGTGAGCTGCGCCGCCCGGTCCGGCTGGTGTTCCAGCCGGCCGAGGAGGTCATGCCGGGCGGTGCGCTGGACGTCATCAAGGCGGGCGGGATGGACGGCGTCGGCCGGATCTTCGCGGTGCACTGCGACCCCAAGGTGGAGGTCGGCCGGATCGCGCTGCGGGTCGGCGCGATCACCTCCGCCTGCGACCGCCTGGTGCTGCACCTGGACGGCCCGGGCGGGCACACCGCCCGCCCGCACCTGACCACCGACCTGGTCACCGCGATCGCCAGGATGGCCGCCGACCTCCCGGCCGCGCTGGCCCGCCGGATGGATCCGCGCTGGGGCGTCAGCCTGGTCTGGGGCCGGATCGCCTCCGGCTCCGCGCCCAACGTCATCCCGCAGCACGCCGAGTTGGAGGGCACCGTCCGCTGCCTGGAGCTGGCGGGCTGGCGCGAGGCGCCGGACCTGCTGCACGAGTTGATCGCCAAGCTCGCCGAGACCTACCGGGCCAAGTGGACGCTGGACTACCACCGCGGGGTGCCGCCGGTGGTCAACGAGGCAGTCTCGGTAGGGCAGTTGGAGGCGGCGATGACCGCCCGCTTCGGCGGGGGCGGCGCCGAGGTGGTGGAGGGCACCGAACAGAGCCTGGGCGGTGAGGACTTCTCCTGGTACCTGGAGCACGCCCCGGGCGCGCTGGCCCGGCTCGGCGTCCGCGCCCCGGGCGACACCACCGTCCGCGACCTGCACCAGGGCCGCTTCGACGTGGACGAGCGGGCGATCGGCGTCGGCGTGGAACTCTTCGCGGCGCTGGCCCTGGAGGGCGACCGGAGCTGACCGTTGCCCGGGGGTTTGTGGCGGGCGCGTGACACGGTTGTCGAGATCGGGCGTTTCGAACGGTTCCGTACACTGGCCCGGACCAAGTCTCGGATTCACCGTCCGCGCACGGGAAAAAGGGCTCGGGGACGGCCTTCAGACCACGGTTTGATAACAACCCGAATGCTCCGGCACCCCGTAACACAACCGTGTTCTACGCGCGTTACGGTGGCGTCCGACCACGCTAATCGGGTGCGTGTGAGAAGGAGAAACTCCCTTGCGCCGTTCAATGAAGCTCGCCGCGGTTGTGCTCTCGGGTTCCCTGGGCATCGCCTCGCTCGCCGCTTGCGGCGCAAAGAGCACTGACAGCAACGCCTCGTCCGGCTCGTCCGACAGTCTCAAGGTCGGTATGGCCTACGACATCGGCGGCCGCGGCGACCAGTCCTTCAACGACTCCGCCGCGCGCGGTCTGGACAAGGCCAAGTCCGACCTGGGCGTCTCCGTCACCGAGGCCGAGGCCAAGCAGGGCGAGGCCGAGGCCGACAAGGAGACCCGGCTGAAGAACCTGGTCGACGCCGGCTACAAGACCATCATCGCGGTCGGCTTCGTCTACCAGCCGGCGGTCAACAAGGTCGCGAAGGACAACCCGAACGTCAAGTTCGCGATCATCGACTCGAACGACAAGGACCAGCCGGCGAACGTCACCTCGCTGCTCTTCGCCGAGCAGGAGGGTTCGTACCTGGCCGGCGTCGCCGCCGCGAACAAGTCGAAGAGCCACCACATCGGCTTCATCGGCGGTGTGCAGACCGAGCTGATCAAGAAGTTCGAGGCCGGTTACAAGGCGGGCGCCAAGTTCGCCGACCCGAACATCCAGATCGAGACCACCTACCTCACCACCCCCCCGGACTTCTCCGGCTTCGGTGCGCCCGACAAGGGCAAGGAGGCCGCGCAGGGCCAGCTCGACAAGGGCGCGGACGTCATCTACTCCGCCGCCGGTGCCTCCGGCAACGGCGCCATCGAGGCCGTCGCCAACGCGGGCAAGCTCGCCATCGGCGTCGACTCCGACCAGGCCAACCAGCCGGCCCTGGCGAAGTTCAAGAACAGCATCCTGACCTCGATGGTCAAGAACGTCGACACCGCGGTGTTCCAGTACATCCAGTCGGTCAAGTCGGGCACGCCGTTCACCGGCATCAAGCTCTTCGACCTGAAGGCCGGCGGTGTCTCGCTCGCCACCACGGGCGGCAAGATCGACGACATCCAGGACAAGCTGAAGGCCGCCGCCGACTCCATCACCAGCGGCGCCACCACCATCCCGACCGCGCCGGCCAACTAAGGCCCGCGCGTCCTCGGACGCGATCCGCGCCCGCCGCCTGCCCGGCGGCGCGAAGACCGGCTCAGTTCACGGGAGGGGCCCGGCAGGGTGCGCTCAAGGCGTACCCCCGGGCCCCGTTCCGTCCCCCCGTTCCCCCCTTCTTGGCCCTCCGAGCGCAACGTCGCGCCTCCAGACCACCAGGAGACCGCCATCACCGCATCCGACCCCGTCCCCCTGCGCAAGGACGGCACCCCCAGCGCGGGGACGGCGACCCCGGCCGTCGAACTGCGCGGCATCACCAAGCGCTTCCCCGGTGTCGTGGCCAACCACGACATCAACCTCACCGTCCGCACCGGCACCGTGCACGCCCTGATGGGCGAGAACGGCGCCGGCAAGTCGACGCTGATGAAGATCCTCTACGGCATGCAGAAGCCGGACGAGGGCACCATCGCGATCAACGGTGAGCAGTGCGAGTTCGGCACCCCCGGCGACGCCATCGCCCGCGGCATCGGCATGGTGCACCAGCACTTCATGCTCGCCGACAACCTCACCGTGCTGGAGAACGTCGTCCTCGGCGGCGAGAAGCTCCACGGCATCGGGGCCAGGGCGAAGGCGAAGATCAAGGAGCTCTCCGACCAGTACGGCCTGGGCGTGCGCCCGGACGCCCTGGTCGAGGACCTCGGTGTGGCCGACCGCCAGCGCGTCGAGATCCTCAAGGTGCTGTACCGCGGCGCCAAGATCCTGATCCTCGACGAGCCGACGGCCGTGCTCGTCCCGCAGGAGGTCGACGCGCTGTTCGACAACCTGCGCGAGCTCAAGGCCGAGGGCGTCACCGTCATCTTCATCTCGCACAAGCTGCACGAGGTGCTCGCGGTGGCCGACGCGATCAGCGTCATCCGGCGCGGCACCACGGTCGGCGACGCCGACCCCAAGGCGGTCACCGCCCGCCAGCTGGCCGAGCTGATGGTCGGCGCCGAGCTGCCCTCCCCGGAGAGCCGCGAGTCGACCGTCACCACCACCGAGATGCTCGACGTCCAGGGCCTGCGGATCGCCAAGACCGACGCCGAGGGCATCGAGCGCGTCGTCCTGGACGACATCTCGCTGCGCATCCACAAGGGCGAGATCCTCGGCATCGCCGGTGTCGAGGGCAACGGCCAGGCCGAACTGGTCGAGGCCATCATGGGCATGCTGCCGCTGGACGCCGGCACCGTCGTCCTGGACGGCAAGGACCTCTCCGGCAGCCAGACCCGGCTCCGCCGCGAGGCCGGCATCGGCTACATCCCCGAGGACCGCCACAAGCACGGCCTGCTGCTGGAGGCCCCGCTCTGGGAGAACCGGATCCTCGGCCACGTCACCGAGGCGCCCAACTCCAGCGGTGTGCTGCTCAAGCCGGCCGCCGCGCGCGAGGACACCTGGCGGATCGTCGAGCAGTACGACGTCCGCACCCCCGGCATCGAGGTCACCGCGGCGTCGCTCTCCGGCGGCAACCAGCAGAAGCTGATCATCGGCCGCGAGATGAGCCACCAGCCCAAGCTGCTGATCGCCGCGCACCCCACCCGCGGTGTGGACGTCGGCGCGCAGGCGCAGATCTGGGAGCACATCCGGACCGCCCAGCGGGACGGCCTGGCCGTCCTGCTGATCTCGGCCGACCTGGACGAGCTGATCGGCCTCTCCGACACCATCCGGGTCATCTACCGCGGCCGCCTGGTCGCCGACGCCGACCCGGCCACCGTCACCGCCGAGGACCTCGGCACCGCGATGACCGGTGCCGCCGCCGGCCACCTGGAGTCCGAGCCGGAGGCCGTCGCCGAGGCGCAGGCCGTCGCCGCCGAGGGCACCGAGGCCGCGGCCGAGCACCCGCACACCGACACCGCCGACGACCCGCAGGCGGGGGAGTAACCCATGACCAGTCCCAACCCCGCCGTCAAGCGCGGTCTCGCGCAGCGGATCAGCGGTGAGCGGATCGTGCTCGCACTGGCGGCGCCCGTGCTCGCGGTGGTGCTCTCCGTCGCGATCTGCTCCGTCCTGCTGGCGACTTCGGGCAAGAACCCGTTCGACGCGTGGAACGTGATGATCACGTTCGGCACCAAGTCGGACGGCCAGGTGCTGATCCTCAACCGGACCACCACCTACTACCTGGCCGCCGCCGCCGCGGCGTTCGGGTTCCGGATGAACCTGTTCAACATCGGCGTCGAGGGCCAGTACAAGGTCGCGGCGCTGTTCGCGGCCTACGTCGGTGCCCAGGTCGACCTGCCGGCCTTCGTCCAGATCCCGCTGCTGCTGGTCACCGCCATGGTGGTCGGCGGCCTGTACGCGAGCATCGCCGGTCTGCTGAAGGTCTACCGCGGCGTCAGCGAGGTCATCTCGACCATCATGCTGAACTCGATCGCGCTCGCGATCATCGGCCTGCTGCTCGTCCCCGGCATCTTCGCGCCGAAGGTCAGCAGCACCAGCAACTCGATCCAGACCAACCCGGTCTCGCAGTCCAGCCACTTCTTCGGCATCGAGACGGCCGGCGGCACCCTCTGGGGCTTCCTGTTCGTCGCGATCCTGGTCGGCGTGGTCTTCCAGTTCGTGCTGACCCGCACCCGCTTCGGCTTCGACCTGCGGGCCACCGGCCGTTCGGAGTCCGCCGCGACCGCCTCCGGCGTGAACGTCAAGAAGATGGTCGTCATCTCGATGGCCGCCTCCGGTGCGATCGCCGGTCTGATCGGCCTGCCCGAACTGCTGCAGAACTCGTACTACTTCGGTCAGAGCTTCCAGCCCGGCCTGGGCTTCCTGGGCATCTCGATCGCCCTGCTGGGCCGCAACAGCCCGATCGGCATGGCCTTCGCCGCCCTGCTGTTCGCGTTCCTGGACACGACCGGGTCCCAACTGCCGCTCCAGGGCGGCTTCCCGTCCGAGATCGTCGCGGTCATGCAGGGCACCATCGTCATCTGTGTCGTCGTCGCGTACGAACTGGTGCGCCGCTACGGCCTGAAGCGCCAGCAGCAGAAGGTCGGCGCCCAGATCGCCGCCCAGGCTGTCGCGGCCGCTGAGAACAAGGAGGTGTCGGCATGAGCACCGCCACCGCTGCTCGTCCGAAGGCGCCCGGCGCGCCCGCGAAGAAGCGCAAGCTGTCCTGGCCGGTCGTCCTGCTCCTGATCGCGGGCGCCCTGGTGCTGTTCTCGGCCGTGGGCATGGCCACCGGCAACCACTCGCTGACCTCCTCCGGGCAGGTCACCGCCGCGCTCAGCGCCGCGGTCCCGATCGGCATGGCCGGTCTGGGCGGTCTCTGGGCCGAGCGGGCCGGCGTGGTCAACATCGGCCTCGAAGGCATGATGGTCGCCGGCACCTTCTGCGGAGCCTGGGCCGGTTACCTGGTCAACCCCTGGGTCGGCCTGCTGGCCGGCATGGCCGGCGGTGCGCTCGGCGGTCTGCTGCACGCGGTCGTCACCGTCACGTTCGGCGTCGACCACATCGTCTCCGGCGTCGGTATCAACCTGCTGATCCCCGGCATCTGCGCGTACGTCAACCGGATCTACTACAAGGACTACCTCTCGGCGGGCGCCGGGCAGAACCAGTCCCCGCCGGCCGACCCGCTGCCGTACATCACCGTCCCGGGGTTGTCCTCGGGCCTGAAGAGCATCGAGAACCACCACTGGTTCCTGGTCTCCGACATCGCCGGCGTGCTCGGCGGCCTGGTCACCAACCTCTCGGTGGTCGTGGTGCTGGCCGCCGCGCTGATCGTGGCCAGCTACTTCCTGCTCTGGCGCACGGTGTTCGGCCTGCGGCTGCGCTCCTGCGGTGAGAACCCGACCGCCGCCGAGTCGCTGGGCGTCAACGTCTACAAGTACAAGTACCTGGCGGTCATCGCCTCGGGCGCCTTCGCGGGCCTCGGCGGTGCGTACCTCTCGCTGGTCGCCGCGCACTTCTACAAGGACGGCCAGACCCTGGGCCGCGGCTTCATCGGCCTCGCGGCGATGATCTTCGGCAACTGGATGCCCGGCGGCCTCGCCATGGGCGCGGGCCTGTTCGGCTTCACCGACAGCCTCCAGCTCCGCGACCCGGAGTCGGTGCACGTGCTGATCCTGATCGTCGCGATCGCGATGGCGCTGCTCGCCCTGTGGCAGCTGTACCGCCGGAAGTTCACCGCCGCGGTGGTCTCCTTCGTGGTGGCCGGCGGCCTGGCCGCCTGGTACGCGCTGACCGACGAGGTCCAGCGCCCGCTGATCGTCGCCACGCCGTACGTGATCACCCTGGTGGTGCTCGCGCTGGCGTCGCAGCGGCTGCGGATGCCCAAGGCGGACGGCCAGATCTACCGCAAGGGCCAGGGCAAGTGACGGCCCCGACGGCTCCGGCGCCGGACGCGGTCGACTGGGAGCGGCTGCGCGCGGCGGCGCGCGAGGCGATGGGCCGCGCGTACGCCCCGTACAGCAAGTTCCCGGTCGGCGCGGCGGCGCTGGTGGACGACGGCCGGCTGGTCAGCGGCTGCAACGTGGAGAACGCCTCGTACGGGCTCGGGCTGTGCGCCGAGTGCGGGCTGGTGTCCGCGCTGCACGCCTCCGGCGGCGGCCGGCTGGTCGCCTTCACCTGCGTCGACGGCGCGGGTGAGCTGCTGATGCCGTGCGGCCGCTGCCGCCAACTGCTGTACGAGCACGGCGGCCCCGGGCTGCTGGTCGAGCTGCCCTCCGGCGTGAGGCCGATGAGCGAGGTCCTGCCGGACGCGTTCGGGCCGGAACGGCTGTAAGCCCGGCGGGCTATGGCACCGCCGATTGTTACGCGCGTAGAGTGTCGCGAGTGGGCCGGAACCCGGTCATCTCGCGGCACTCTTCGCTTTTTGACGCATCTGAAACCCCTCTTGGAGCACGCATGGACGCCATCTCCGTCATCAGGACCAAGCGCGACCGCGGCGAGCTGAGCGACGCTCAGATCGACTGGGTCATCGACGCCTACACCCGCGGCGAGGTCGCCGACGAGCAGATGTCCGCCCTGGCCATGGCGATCCTGCTGAACGGCATGAAGCCGCACGAGATCAGCCGCTGGACCGACGCCATGATCCGCTCCGGCGTCCGGATGGACTTCTCCTCGCTGCCGCTGCCCACCAGCGACAAGCACTCCACCGGCGGCGTCGGCGACAAGATCACCCTCCCGCTCGCCCCGCTGGTCGCCGCCTGCGGCGCCGCCGTCCCGCAGCTGTCCGGCCGCGGCCTCGGCCACACCGGCGGCACCCTGGACAAGCTGGAGTCCATCCCGGGCTGGCGCGCCCTGCTCTCCAACGACGAGATGATGGACGTCCTGCGCGGCGCCGGCGCGGTCATCTGCGCGGCCGGCGACGGCCTCGCGCCCGCCGACAAGAAGCTGTACGCGCTGCGCGACGTCACCGGCACCGTCGAGGCCATCCCGCTGATCGCCTCCTCGATCATGTCCAAGAAGATCGCCGAGGGCACCGGCGCCCTGGTGCTGGACGTCAAGGTCGGCTCCGGCGCCTTCATGAAGAACCTGGACGACGCCCGCGAACTCGCCCGCACCATGGTCGGCCTGGGCACCACCGCCGGGGTCAACACCGTCGCCCTGCTCACCGACATGTCCACCCCGCTCGGCCTCACCGCGGGCAACGCGCTGGAGGTCCGCGAGTCCGTCGAGGTGCTGGCCGGCGGCGGCCCGGCCGACGTCGTCGAGCTCACCCTCGCACTGGCCCGCGAGATGCTCGCCGCGGCCGGCGTGCACGGCAAGGACCCGGCCGACGCGCTGCGCGACGGCTCCGCGATGGACCACTGGCGCCGCATGATCACCGCCCAGGGCGGCGACGTCGACGCCGCGCTCCCGGTCGCCCGCGAGCAGCACGTCATCCCCGCGCCCGCCTCCGGCGTGCTCACGGAGCTGGACGCCTACGCGATCGGCGTCTGCGCCTGGCGCCTGGGCGCCGGCCGCGCCCGCAAGGAGGACCCGGTCCAGGCCGGCGCGGGCGTCGAGATGCACGCCAAGCCGGGCGACACCGTGGTGGCCGGCCAGCCCCTGCTGACCCTGCACACCGACACCCCGGAGCGCTACGACTACGCCATCGAGGCGCTCCAGGGCGGCATCGCCGTCGCCCCGGAGGGCACCGCGTTCACCCCGAACCCGATCGTCCTCGACCGCATCGCGTAGTCATCCGACTACTCCATGTGCGGCAGCGTGGTTCACGCTGCCGCACATGGGAGTTGACCGCTTCACGGTCGAGATCGAACCGGAAGTCCGCGACTGGCTCAGTGCGCTTCCGGCACGGCACTACGCTCTGGTCGAGGAACGCGTCGATCATCTGGCCGAGTGCCCGACCACGCTTGACGAGCCACGCTCGAGGTGTAAGGAGAGCAGTGGTGAACCACTCACAGTGGAAGACCCGCCGCACGGCTCTCGGCCTCTCGCCCGCCGAGGTCGCCCGGCGGGCCGGGATGACGGTGGACGAGATCGAGTGCATCGAGGAGGCCGGGACCGTGCCCACGCTCCCGCTGCTGCTGCGGCGGCTGGCGGGGGCACTGGAAGCGGAGATCGACATCCACGTCACGCCCGACGCCCAGGCTGCTGTGCGCTTCCAGGCGCCGGCCGCCTGAACGGGCACCGCCGAGGAGCCCGTAGCCGGCCACCAGGTGCGGGTTCCTTCGCGTAGACCGGGTCAGGCGTACGTGCGCAGCCCGCTGGTGTCGAGGGTCCAGGGGCCGACCGCGACCCGGTCGCCGAAGGCGAACTTCTCGCGGGACTCGTAGCCCGGCTCGGAGTGCACGACGCCGGTGCCGGTGCGGGGATCGACGATCAGGTAGTACGGGATACCCATGGCCGCGTAGTCGCGGACCTTGTTGTGGTAGTCGTTCTCGGGGTTGGAGGCGGAAACGACCTCCACCACGAGCACCACCTCGTGCGGGAGAACCGCTCGCTGCTCGCCCTCCAAGGTCGCCTCGGGGAAGACCATCAGATCCGGGTTGCGCAACTGGCCGAGGCCGGCGTCCTGCAAGTCCGCACCGTGGTAAGCGATGTGACCCGGGTGGGTGGACGGCAGCTGGACGTTGAGCTGTCGGGCGATGCGCAGCACGGCGAGTTCGTGGCGCTTCACCGGCGACATCATCATGACGATCTGACCGTCGGCGATCTCGATCTTTCCTATCCCCGGCACCTTCGGCAGCTGATCCGCGATCTCGAGCAGCCGGGCGTACTCAGCAGGATCGATGCTCATGTTCCGGAGTGTATCGGCGCCCGCTGTCAAGCGTCGGCGACCGTTCGCCTCGTGGTGTGCGCCCGGTGGGTGGCGTAGAGGGTGACCGCGGCGGCGAGGGCCATGGCGGTGAGGCCGACGGTGGCGGCGCCGGGCCAGCCGGTGGCGTGGTAGGCGTCGGCGCCGAGGGTGCCGCCGAGGCTGTTGCCGAGGTAGTAGGCGATCAGGTAGAGCGCGGAGGCCTGGGCGCGGCCCTCGGTGGCGGTGCGGCCGACGGCCGCGGAGGCGGTGGCGTGGCCGGCGAAGAAGCCGGCGGTGATCAGCACCAGGCCGAGCAGCGCGCAGAGCAGCGAGTCGGCGAGCGAGAGCAGCAGGCCGGCGGCGGTGACGCCGATGGCGACGTAGAGGGCGCCGCGGCGGCCGAGCCGGCCGGAGAGGCGGCCGGCCGCGGCGGAGGTGCCGGTGCCGACCAGGTAGACCGCGAAGATCGAGGCGGCGACCGACTCCGGCAGGTGGAAGGGGGCGGAGACCAGCCGGTAGCCGACGGTGTTGTAGACCGCGCCGAACACCGCCATGAACAGCATCGCGAGCGCGTACAGCCGCACCAGCAGCGGGTTGCGCAGGTGTCGGCCGACGGTGCGGGCGAGCGCGCGGGCGTCCACCGGGGCCGGGGTGAAGTGCCGGGCGGCGGGGATCAGCAGCCGGAAGGCGAGCGCGGCGAGCAGTGCGAGGGCGGCCGAGGAGGCCAGGCCCCAGCGCCAGCCGAGGGCGGCGGCGGTCCAGCCGGAGACCAGCCGGCCGCCCATGCCGCCGATGCTGTTTCCGGCCACGTACAGGCCCATCGCGGAGGCCAGCGCGGTGGGGTGGACCTCTTCGGCGAGGTAGGCCATCGCGGTGGCGGGGAGCCCGGCGAGGAGGACGCCCTGGAGCCCGCGCAGCGCGACCAGGGTGGTGAGGTCGGGCAGGAAGGGCAGGACGACGGCGAGGGCGGTGGCGGCCAGCACGGAGGCCGTCATCACCGCGGTGCGGCCGTACCGGTCGGAGAGCGCACTGGCGGGGAGCAGCCCGAGGGCGAGGCCGAGGGTGGCGGCGGAGGCCGTCCAGCTGGCCTGGCCGGGGGTGAGGTCGAGGTCGGTCGAGAGGATCGGCAGCAGGCCCTGGGTGGAGTACAGCAGCACGAAGGTCGCGACCCCGGCGGCGAACAGGGCCAGGTTGGCGCGGCGGAAGGCGGGTTGGCCGGGGCGGTGGCGGTCGTCCTGGTCGGGGGTGCGGTCGGCGGAGGCATCCGGGGCGGGCGCGGGCGCCGTGGTGACGGATGCCCCGGTATCGGAGGGCTGCATGACCTCGACGGTAGGCCCGGCGCGCTTGATGCGTCCAATGCATGAAGAGTGGATGATCGATGCACTGGCGTATGAATCGAGGTGGGACGGGGATGGCCGTGGCGGATGTGCCGGACGGGGTGGACCAGCGGTACCGGGTGGCCGAGTTGGGGCCGGACAGGTCGGCCGTCCGGCTGGCGCCGCGGCTGGCCCGGTTCGCCGCGGTGGCCCGGCTGGAGCACGTGACGCGGGCGGCGACGCTGCTGGGGGTGCCGCAGCCGACGCTGTCGCGCGCGGTGGCCCGGCTGGAGGAGGAGCTGGGGGTGGACCTGCTGGAGCGGCAGGGCCGGACGGTCCGGCTGACCAAGGCGGGCCGGCTGCTGCTGGCCTCGGTGGAACGGGCGTTGGCGGAGCTGGAGCGGGGTGCGGAGGCGGCCCGGGCGGAGGCGGATCCGGCGGTCGGCCGGGTGACCTTCGGCTTCCTGCACACGATGGGCCCGGACGCCGTCCCGGCGCTGCTGCGCGGCTTCCGGGCGGCGCACCCGCAGGTGCGGTTCCAGCTCGTGCAGGACTACGGGATGGCGATGCTGGAGCGGTTGCGGGCGGGGGAGTTGGACCTGTGCCTGGTCGCGCCGCTGCCGGACGACCCGGCCTTCACCGCCCGGCTGCTGGACGAGCAGCGGCTGCACCTGGCCGTCCCGGCGGACCACCGGCTGGCCGGGCGGCGGCGGATCCGGCTGGCCGAGGTGGCCGAGGAGACGTTCGTCGGGCTGGAGCGGGGGTACGGGCTGCGCATGATCACCGACGGCTTCTGCGCGCGGGCCGGGTTCGTGCCGCGGCTGGCCTTCGAGGGCGAGGAGACGGAGACGCTGCGCGGGCTGGTGGCGGCCGGGCTGGGGGTGGCGCTGCTGCCGCCGGCCCTGGTGCCGCGGCCCGGGGTGGTGGAGCTGGAGGTGACCGCGCCGCGGACCCGGCGGGCGATCGGCCTGGCCTGGGCGGCGGGGCGGCCGCTGACGCCGCCGGTGGCGGCGTTCCGGGACTTCGTGCTGTCCCGGCGGGGGCGGTTGCTGGACCACGACTGAGGTGTCGACCGGCCGGAGGCAGCCGGAGGCGGCCGGTGGCGGCCATTGGTGGATCCTCTGGACCGGGCGGTGGAATTCCGGGCCGGGTTTGGACCATTCGGTGCTGTTCGCGGTGGTCGGTCTACGCGCGTAGGGGCTATATTTCCGCAATGGAGAAGCAGATCCCCGTCACCACCGCGGGCACCGGCCCGCGCATCCCCACCGCCGACCAGATCCGCCGTGCGCCGAAGGTCCTGCTGCACGACCACCTCGACGGCGGGCTGCGCCCGGAGACCATCGTCGAGCTCGCCGCCGCCACCGGCTACGAGGGCCTCCCCACCACCGACCCCAAGGAGCTCGGCGAGTGGTTCCGCGAGGCCGCCGACTCCGGCTCGCTGGTCCGCTACCTGGAGACCTTCGCCCACACCTGCGCCGTCATGCAGACCCGTGAGTCCCTGGTCAAGGTCGCCGCGGACTGCGCCGAGGACCTGGCCGCCGACGGCGTCGTGTACGCCGAGGTCCGCTACGCCCCCGAGCAGCACCTGGAGGCCGGCCTGACCCTGGACGAGGTCGTCGACGCCGTCCAGGAGGGCTTCCGCCTCGGCGAGGCCAACGCCCGTGCGGCCGGCCACCGGATCCGCATCGGCACCCTGATCACCGCGATGCGGCACGCCGCCCGCTCGCAGGAGATCGCCGAGCTGGCCAACCGTCACCGCGACCGCGGCGTCGTCGGCTTCGACATCGCGGGCGCCGAGGCCGGCTTCCCCCCCACCCGCCACCAGGCCGCCTTCGACTACCTCAAGGGCGAGAACAACCACTTCACCATCCACGCGGGCGAGGCCTTCGGCCTGCCGTCGATCTGGGAGGCCCTGCAGTGCTGCGGCGCCGACCGGCTCGGCCACGGCGTGCGGATCGTGGACGACATCACGGTGAACGAGGACGGCGGCGTCGAGCTCGGCCGGCTGGCCGCGTACGTGCGCGACAAGCGGATCCCGCTGGAGATGTGCCCGACCTCCAACCTCCAGACCGCGGCGGCCGCTTCGTACGCCGAGCACCCGATCGGGCTGCTCAGCCGGCTGAAGTTCCGGGTCACCGTGAACACCGACAACCGGTTGATGAGCGGCACCAGCATGAGCCAGGAGTTCGGCCACCTGGTCGAGGCCTTCGGCTACACCCTGGGCGACATGGAGTGGTTCACGGTGAACGCGATGAAGTCCGCGTTCCTGCCCTTCGACGAGCGGCTGGCGATGATCAACGACGTGATCAAGCCGGGCTACGCCGAGCTCAAGGCGGAGTGGCTGTTCAGCGCGGGTGCCGGCGCCAACTGAGCCGCCGGTCCCACCGGGTCGGATGAACGCCGCTTCCTGGCACAGAAGTTGGCGTTCATCCGACTACTCACTCGGGTGAGTGAACGCCCTTTGGAGCTCGCGCGGCCCGGTCACTACGGTGTGCCAGTCATTGCTGACAGGCCGTGGCGGCGGTCGCCCGTCGGCCGCACCGTGCGACGTCGGCCACCGACGAAGACCCAAGGGGACGAACCATGAAGCAGGCTCTCAAGGCCGCCGGTACCGCGGCGCTCGGCATCGCCATCGCGGCGGTCGGCGCCGGCACCGCCTCCGCGGCGGCCGGCCAGGCGGCCGGCGGCCTCGGGCTGCCCACCGGCGCGGTCACGAACCCCGCGGTGACCGGTGCGGTCACCGACACCGCCGCCAAGCTGCCCGGTGGCGACAAGGTCGCCGGCACCCTCGGCACCCTGACCCCGTCCGCCGGTCAGCCCGCCGCCGCCCCGGCCCCCGAGGCCGCGCCCGCCGCCCCGGTCGCCGGCGTCACCCAGCAGCGCGCCGCCCTCCCGGGCGTCCCCGGCCTGGACAAGACCCCGATCGGCGGCCTGACCGGCGCCCTGCCGGGTCTGGGCGGCTGACCCCGGCCCCGCGCCGGTACCACGACGGGCCGCCTCACGGCTCCTGGGGGAGCAGCACCCACAGCGCGAGGTAGATCAGGAACTGCGGGCCGGGCAGCAGGCAGGAGAGCAGGAAGATCAGCCGGACGGTCCACGGGGTCAGGCCGAAGCGCTCGGCGATCCCGGCGCAGACACCGGCGATGACGCGGTTGTGACGGGGACGGGCGAGACGCGCGCTCATCTGGACTCCTAGGGCTGGCGGCCCGGGCCGGTCGGTCCGGCGGGCGTACCTCCATACTCCGCCGTCGACGGCCCGAAAACCTCCGCCCACCAGGCGATTCCCGGGGTCGACAGCTCACCGCGAAGACGTAGACCGGGATCGGGGTCGACTCAGGGTCACCCTGAGGACAAAGGTCCCGGCGGAGTTTCCGGGAGGGCGAAAACCCGGTCGCCGGAAGGCCTTGCGGGAGGGATATGATTCCGCGGTCGCTGATGGTGGGGGGCATCCCAGCGGCGCCGGTACGGCCTTGTTCGGCCTGGCCCCAACGGGCCCCTCACGCCTGCGATTTCGCACTTTTGCCGGGCCACGCCCGAATTCTCCCGTGAGGTTTCCTTGCGTCATCAGCCCCGCCGACTGCTCGCCGTGGCCGCCGCTGCCGTGCTGGTCCCCGGCCTCGCCCTGACCGCCGCCCCGGCCGCCCTCGCGATCCCGACGACCGGCTCGACGACCGGCCCGACGACCGGTCCGACCGTGGGCCCGACGACCGGTCCGACCGCGGGCCCGACGGCGCCCGACCGGCAGGACCAGGCCTCGCTGATCAAGATCACCACGAGCGGCATGCCGACCACGGTCAAGGCCGGCACCTCGGTCGAACTCACCTCGACCCTCAGGAACACCGCCGACCACCGGATGGACGTGACGACCGGCTTCGTCGTCACCACCGTCCGGGGCAGCGGGCCCCGCCCGAGCCGACTGGAGCTGGCGTACCAGCGCCCCGGTGACACCCGGTGGAAGGACGCTACGGCGCTCGGCACCGACGCCGGCGGCCTCTGGGACCTGGACCCGTTCGCCACCGAACTCCACCTGGAGTCCGGCGCGGAGTACGTCTACCGGCTGCGCCTGACCTTCGCCGCCGATGCCGCCCCCGGACCGGCCGGCGCCGCCCTCAGTGCGGTGGTCTCGGACCCGACCCTGCCCCCGGAGCAGCGCGGCGCCCCGGCCTGGGGCAGCACCCCGGGCTTCACCGTCGAGAGCGGCACCCCGACCACTCCGGCCCCGGTCGGGCTCCCGGACGTGACGATCGAGGGTCTGCCCGCCACCTTCGTCGCCGGAGGCGAGGCGAAGCCCTTCAGGGCGGTGTTCGGCAACCACACCGGCACCGACCTCCGGGTCGTCCCCGCGATCGTGTTCCAGGGCGAGGGCATGCTCCGCGCCGACATGGTGAAGCTCGAGTTCCAGACCCAGGCGGGGCTCTGGATCGCCGGTACGCCGGAGTGGCACGACCTCCCCGGCACCCGGCTGGGCGTGCAGTTGAGCAGCGGTTCCAAGGACGCCGACGTCATCGCGCTGCCGAACGGCGGGACCCGCACCGTCAACCTGCGGCTCGCCTGGACCAAGGAGGCCCCGGCGGCGGCCGAGTCGGTGTTCGCCGACGGCTACAGCCTGGCCGGTCCGGGCGGGACCGAGCGCGGGACCTCCAGCCCCGGGGTCGACTTCCGGATCGAGGCCGCCACGGGCGCCACCGGCACCCCGGCCCCGACCGCCCCCGCCACCCCGACCGATGCCCCCGCCGTGCCGGCCGTCCAGGTCGCCGCCGACGCGCCGGTCCCGGCCGCCGCCCCCGCGCAGGCCGCCGCCCCGGCCCCGGCCGCCACCCGGCTGGCCTCGACCGGCGGCGGCTCCTCCTCCGCCCCGACGGCGATCACCGGTGCCACCGCGATCGCCCTCGGCCTCGGCATCCTGGTCGTCGCCCGCCGCCGCAACCGCGCCGGGAACAGCGGCAACTGACCCGGTGACAGCACGAGGCCCGCCCGCCCCCGCCGTGCTGCGGGGTCGGACGGGCCTTCCGGCGTCCCGGTGATCAGCCGGCCGGGTGCGGCGGCTGGACCGGCGGCGCGGGCTGGGCGTACGGGTTGTCCGCCACCGGCTGGGCCGGCGCGCCCGGCTGCGGGTACGCCGCGGCGCCCTGCTGCGGGGCGTTCGGGTTGAACGCGGCCTGCTGGGCGGCGTTCGGGGCGTACGGCGCGTTGGGGTTGTACGGCGCGTTCGGGTTGTACGGCGCGGTGGGGTCGTGCGGGGCGTTGCCCAGGTACGGCGAGGCCGACGGGTTGGCCGGCTGCTTCTTCGCGTTGCTGCGCTCGATGATGGCCTTCACCGAGGCGACGATCATCAGGACCGGCAGGATGAACGCCTTGAAGAAGATGAAGTACTCGCGGCCCTCGAAGACGAACGCGAGGTAGTACGCGTACCCCAGGAACCCGAGACCGAAGAGCACGTTGAGGGCCCGCAGGCCGGCCTTCGTGCCGCCGCCGACGGCCCCGAGGACCAGCATGATGGCGCCGCTGAGCGCCAGCAGGACGACGTACCAGGAGAACAGCGGGTCGACGCTGAAGTCGAGATTGTTCAAGGGGGTTTTCCTGTGGGAGGAGAAAGAAATGACGGCGGGCGCCGTCCGGGGACGAGAGCGCACAGTACTAGGGGCGACCGACATTCGTCCTCGCCTTTTCATCACGGTGTCATTGCGCCGGGTCCGCGCTGCACCGGAACGGTAATTGACGAGGTGGGAAATGACTGTTTATGAGGTGCTGCGGGTCTTTTGCGGGCCGGACGGCCGGCACGGGAACGCGCTCGGGGTGGTGCGGGACGGTGCCGCGCTGCCGGGGCGGGCGGAGCGGCAGGCCTTCGCCCGCGAACTCGGCTTCAGCGAGACGGTGTTCGTCGACGACCCGGAGCGCGGGGAGATCGACATCTACGCCCCGGGCCTGCGCCTGCCGTTCGCCGGCCACCCGTGCGTGGGCGCCGCCTGGCTGCTCGGGGTGGAACGACTGGTCACCGAGGCCGGGGTGGTGGCGGTGCGGCGCGAGGGCGGGCTGACGCTGATCGGGGCCCGGCCGGAGTGGGCCCCGCCCCGCACGCTGCGGCAGTACGGGTCGCCGGCCGAGGTGGAGGGGCTGGCGGTGCCGCCGCCGGGGGAGTGGGTGTACGCCTGGGCCTGGCAGGACGAGGCGGCCGGCACGGTGCGGGCCCGGGCCTTCCCCGGGCGCGGGGACGGCATCGACGAGGACGAGGCGACCGGCGCGGCCGCCCTGCTGCTGGCCGACCGGCTCGGGCGGGCGCTGACCGTCACCCAGGGCCGGGGTTCGCAGCTGACCGCGGGCCCGCGGCCGGACGGGCTGGTGGAGGTCGGCGGCCGGGTGGTCCGGGCGGCGGGTCAGCCGGCGGGCGGCGTCGGTTCCGCGTAGGCGCGCGGCCGGCCCGCGGCCGCGACCGTCATCGTCGGGGTGACGGTCGCGGTCACCGGCGGGACGGTCAGGACGACCGCCCGGGGCGTCCGCGGCGTCGGGCGGTCGTCGCGCAGCAGGCGGCGCAGGCCGGGGACGAGCGCCAGGTGGGTGATCATCACGCCGAGCACGGCGAACAGTATGTGGTCGACGTTGAGCACGTGCCCGGGCGTCCAGGAGGAGAGGAACTCCAGTCCGGTCGCCAGCAGGGCGGAGGCGCCCGCGGTGCGCAGGAAGGAGGGCAGCCAGGGGGCCCGGACCCGGCCGCCGGCCAGCGGCAGCAGCACGCCCAGCGGGGCGAGCAGCAGGAACTCGCCGACCACCTGCCAGGTGCTGGAGGAGCGGAGCGAGGCCAGCGGGGTCAGGTTGGCGTCGTACACCCAGGCCACCGGCAGCGGTCTGAGCACCAGCCAGAGCGCCAGCGTCAGGTGGAGGGCCAGGCCCGCCAGCCCGGCCCGGCGGAGGGAACGGTGGACGGCCGCCGCCGGCGCCGGCCTGGTCTCGGTCCGTGCGCCGGAACGCTGGTCGCGTGTCCTGGTGCCATCTCGCTGCACGGGGGGAAGGACGTGGGCCGGTGGCGCGGCGGTTCCACTCCGGTGGTGAACATTCCGGGACGCGCCCCCGTTTCCCGTCCCGCGTCCCGGCCCCACCCGGCGGTCGGTTGCCCGTTACCCGGCGGCCCTGTGCCCGCTGCCCGGCGGCCGCCCGCCCCTACGCAGCGGCTACCGGCACGACGGCGAGGCCGTCGGCAGCGCGCTGAACGCGTTGTTCGGCGGCGGCGAGCCGGGGCCGACCGGGGAGGGCGTGGGGCTCGGGGCGGCGCTCGGCCGGGCCGCGCCGCGGGCCGGGGTGACGGCCGGGGCCGCCGGGACGGGCGGGGTGGGCAGCGCGGTCGGTATGTGCGGGGCGGTCGGGCAGGCCGTCCGGCTGGCGGGCGCGCCGGCGTCGACCGGGACGGCGGTCGGCCGGATGCCGCAGCCGGTGGCCAGGGCGAGCAGGAGCAGCGCGCCGGCGGCCCGGCGCAGGGTGGTGCGGGTGGGGGAGGTCACGTGGCGTCCTTGTACTCGGCGTCGCCGGTGGGGCCGCTGCCGGTCCCGCCCGTGGACGGCGGCGGTGGGGTGAGCGGCAGGGTGAGGGTGAACACCGCGCCGACCTCCCCGTTCGCCGCCGTGATCGTCCCCCCGTGGATCCGGGCGTTGGCCATCGCGATGGACAGTCCCAGTCCGCTGCCCTCGGAGCGGGCCCGTCCGCGGTCGGCCTTGTAGAAGCGGTCGAAGACGTGCGGCAGCACGTCCTCGGGGATGCCGGGGCCGCTGTCGGACACCTCGACGACGACGGAGTCCGCCGTCTGCCGGACCTTGACCCGCACCGGCGAGCCGCCGTGCTTGAGCGCGTTGCCGATCAGGTTGGCGAAGACGACGTCGAGCCGGCGCGGGTCGACCACGGCCAGGATGCCGCGCGGGGCGTCCAGTTCGACCGCGTCGTACCAGGCCCGGCCGTCGATGCAGGACATGATCAGGTCCGCGACGTCCACCTCGTCGGCGACCAGCTTGGCGGTGCCCGCGTCGAAGCGGGTGACCTCCATCAGGTTCTCCACCAGGTCGGACAGCCGCCGGGTCTCGCTGACCACCAGCCGGACGGCGGGCTCGATCATCGGGTCCAGCGACTCGGCCTCGTCCTCCAGGATGTCGGTCACCGCGGTCATCGCGGTGAGCGGGGTGCGCAGCTCGTGCGACATGTCGGCGACGAACCGCCGGCTCTGCGCCTCGCGCGCGCTCAGCTCCTCGACCTGCTCGTGCAGCGATTCCGCAGCCCGGTTGAACGTCCGCGCCAGGTCGGCGAGTTCGTCGGAGCCGTCGACCTCCAGCCGGGTGTCGAGGTGGCCCTCGCCGAGCCGCTTGGCGGCCTCGCCGAGCCGCTTGACCGGCCGCAGCACGGTGGCCGAGGCGGCCTGCGCGAGCAGCGCCGAGCCGATCAGCGCGAGCAGGGTCGCGATGGCCAGCGACCAGCCGAGGGTGTTGAGGTCGGCCCGCTCGTTCTCCAGCGACTTGAACATGTACGCCGTCGGGCCGTTCGGCACCACCTTGGTGCCGCCGATGACGAACGGGCGGCCCTCCAGGTTCTGCCGTTGCCAGTACAGGTGGTACGGGTACGGGTTGCTCTCGCTGACCTCGCGCGGCTTGGCGACGGTGGACTGCAGCGCCGCCGGGACGTCGGCCAGGGTGAACTTCGTCGGGGCGGAGGAGGCCGGGCACTCGGGGTGCGCCTGGTCGACCACGACCACTTCGTAACTCAGGCCGGAGCTCGCCACGTTGGTGGCCAGGGTGGCGAGGTCCGAGCAGCTGGCGTTCAACGGCAGGTCGGAGACGTTGCGGCTGAGCGAGACCCGGAAGTCGTTCAGCGCGGTGTCCTGGGCGCGCTTGAGCACCGCGTCCCGGTTGAGCCAGTACGCGATGCCGGAGGCCGAGACGGCGGCGAGCAGCGCGACGGCCGCGAACACCGCGATCAGCCGCACCCGGAGCGAGCGCAGCCGCCGCCACGGGCCGGACGAGAACCGCCGGGCGGTCTGCTGATGGTCAGTCACAAGAGCCTGTCGTCGTACGGGAGTTCAGGGCAGAGAGCAGGGGGAGGGAGCGGGGGGCGTCAGGCGGGCGGGTCCAGCCGGTAGCCCACCCCGCGGACGGTGCGGATCAGCGTGGGCGCGGACGGCACGTCCTCGACCTTGGCCCGCAGCCGCTGCACGCAGGCGTCCACCAGGCGGGAGTCGCCGAGGTAGTCGTGCTCCCAGACCAGCCGCAGCAGCTGCTGCCGGGAGAGCGCCTGCCCGGGGCGGCGGCTGAGCTCCAGCAGCAGCCGCAGCTCGGTCGGGGTGAGCTGGAGGTCGAGGCCGTCCTTGGTGACGGTCATCGCGGCCCGGTCGATCACCACGCTGCCGTACGCGGACGAGTCCGAGCTCTCCCGCTCGCCGCGCCGCAGCACGGCCCGGATCCGGGCGTCCAGCACCCGCGGCTGGACCGGCTTCACCACGTAGTCGTCCGCACCGGACTCCAGACCCACCACCACGTCGATGTCGTCTGAGCGCGCGGTGAGCAGGATGATCGGCAGCTGGTCGGTGCGGCGGATCCGACGGCAGACCTCGAAGCCGTCGATTCCGGGCAGCATCACGTCCAGCACGATCAGGTCGGGCCGCTGCTCCTTGAAGAGCCTCAGACCGTCCTCACCGGAGGCGGCGGTGGCCACGCGGTGGCCCTGGCGGGTGAGGGCGAGTTCGAGGCCGGTCCGGATGGCGTCGTCGTCCTCGATCAGTAGGAGGAAAGGCACGGCCCCATTTTGGCCCACCGGAAGCGTCGATTCACCCCCCGGACCGGTGACCGCCCGTATGGGAACCGGAAGGACGGCCCCCGGCGTCCGGTACGGAGGGAGGCGGACCGGGACGAACGGCCCGTCCCTGTGACACCCCTGTGACAGTCGGCGGACAGCGCCATCACAACCGGCGGGCAGGATTTTCCATGTCGCCGCAGGACAGCGGGCCGCAAGGGCCGGCTGGAGGGCGGCAACAGGAACCGCTCGTACCGAACCAAGGGGGCGCACGATGAACGCCACGCTTCAGACCCGGACCAACCCGGCTGTCCGCACCGCGCGTTCGTCAGCGACCACTCACCGGACCCGGTACGAGATCAGGACCGACGAGAACTCCGGTGCCGTGACCGTACGGGGGTGCGCGCACAGCACCGGTGGAAACCCTGTCGCCCGCCGGGTGAGCGGCGGCAGGACAGGGGAGCTGTACGGGATCGGCCGACTGGGGAGTGCGGCCGACTCCGGCACCACCCTCACGCTGCGGGGGATCCTCCCCGTCCGCGTCGAGGGCAAGGACGCCCGGGGGGGCGACCTGGGGAAGAACGGTCTGCGGACGGTCGGCTCGGGGGAGTCGGCCGGCCGCGAGGCCGCCGGTGCGACGCTGCTGCGGCTGAACCCCGCACCGGCCCGCACCACCGAGGCGGGACAGGGGGACGCGCAGGGGGAGCACCCGGCCGTCGCGGAGGACCACATCACGGAGTTCACCGCGTACGTCCGCGAGCGCCGCGCCTCCCTGTACGCCACGGCGTACCACCTCACCGGTGACCGCTACGAGGCCGAGGACCTGCTGCAGAGCGCGCTCTTCAGCACCTACCGGGCCTGGGGCCGGATCACCGACAAGGCCGCGGTCGGGGGCTACCTCCGCCGCACCATGACCAACCTGCACATCTCCGCCTGGCGGCGCCGCAAGGTCAACGAGTACCCGACCGAGGAGCTGCCGGAGACGGCCGGCGACACCGACGCGATGGGCGGCACCGAGCTGCGCACCGTGCTCTGGCAGGCGCTGGCGAAGCTGCCGGAGAACCAGCGGACCATGCTGGTGCTGCGCTACTACGAGGGCAAGACCGACCCGGAGATCGCCGACGTGCTGGGGATCAGCGTCGGCACGGTCAAGAGCAGCATCTGGCGCGCCCTGCGCCGGCTGCGCGAGGACGAGCACCTGAACAAGTCGGGCGACACCGTCCGGGCGTTCGGCGAGCTGGTCGCGTAACGGTTCGGGGACACGAGGACTCCCGTCGGGGGACGGGTAGCGGACGGTAGCGGTTCGGGGACACCGGCTCGGGGGAGCGGGGTCCGTGGGGAGCCGGCACCGTTCGTCGAGGCGACGGCCCGGTGCGGGGGAGACGCACCGGGCCCGTCGTCGTTCCCGCGTTTCCGGGGCCCGCCGGTTCGGAGCGCGGACAGGTTCCCGCGCTCCCGGGGCCCCGTCGGCTCAGACCGCGGACAGTTCCCGCGGCCCGGCCGCCGTGCGGACCCGCCGTTCGGCCTCCGGCCCGGCGCACGGGTACGAGCCCAGCTCGACCTGCCGGCCGACGATGGCCCGCTCGGCCCGCATCAACCGGAATCCCCGGCGCAGCAGCACCGGCAGCGACTTGCGGCCCTCACGGACGTCCCGGCGCAGCCGGCGCCAGGCCGTGGTGAGGGCGCCGTTGCGCAGGCAGAGGGCGTCGCCGAGCAGGCCCTCGGCCGCGCACTGGGCGACGATCTCGGCGGCGAAGATGCCCTCGGCGATGAACGCGGCCGCGCCGTCCAGGTCCAGGGCGCGGGTGGCGACCCGGCCGTTGTCCGGGATCGAGTACACCGGCACCTCGGTGCGCCCGTGCTCGTACAGGGCGCGGATGGCGGCCACGGCCTGGTCACGGTGCCAGGCGAGCGGGGAGTCCCAGTCCACGGCGCCGTCCGGCAGCCGGGGCAGGGTCGGGTCGTCCCCGTCCTTGTAGAAGTCGTCCAGCTGGAGCACCGGCAGTCCGCTGCGCTCGGCCAGCGAGGACTTCCCCGATCCGGAGGGCCCGGAGAGCAGGATCACCCGGGCGTGGGCCGTCGGCGCGGGGTTCATGGGGGAGTCACTCACGGGACACCAGTCTGACGCATCGGGGCCGGTTGCCGAAACCGGTCGGAGCCCACCTTCTGCGCCGGGGCGGCCGGGGGCGGGGGACCGGCTCGGCCGGGAAAACCGACGGACCCGCGCCAGGGGGGGAGAGGCGCGGGTCCGTCCTGTGACCGTCCGGGCCCTGGGGGGGAGAGGGCACGGGGGACGGCCAGTCTGTGGAGTTGTGACGCTCGGGTGACGGAGGGTCAGATCCCCATCGGGTGCCAGACCGTCTTCGTCTCCAGGAAGGAGAGTAGCCGCTCGGTACCGGGCGCATCGGTCCAGTCCCGGGCGAACGGGTCCAGCTCCGGACGCACCACCCGCTTCAGGGTATCCGCGGCGGCGGCCTCCAGGGCGGGCGCCGCGCCGGGGCCGTCGGCGGCGATGGCACCGGTGAGGTCCAGCGCGTTGACGTCCTGGTGCGAGGCCAGGGTGGGCGCGATGTCCGCGGTCCGGCCCGAGATGATGTTGACCACGCCACCGGGGACGTCCGAGGTGGCCAGCACCTCGCCCAGCGAGAGCGCGGGCAGCGGGGCGTCCGCGGCGGCCGCGACCACGACCGTGTTGCCGGTGGTGATCGCCGGGGCGATCACCGAGACCAGGCCGAGCAGCGAGTGCCCGTACCCGGCCTGCGGGGCGACGATCCCGACCACGCCGGTCGGCTCCGGGGTGGAGAGGTTGAAGTACGGCCCGGCCACCGGGTTGGCGCCGCCCGCGATCTGGGCGACCTTGTCCGTCCAGCCCGCGTACCAGACCCAGCGGTCGATCGCGGCGTCCACCAGCGCGGCGGCCTTCTTCGGGCCGATGCCCTCGGAGAGCGACACCTCGGCGGCGAACTGCTCGCGCCGGCCCTGGAGCATCTCGGCGACGCGGTACAGCACCTGGCCGCGGTTGTACGCGGTGGTGCCGGCCCAGCCCTTGACCGCCGCGCGGGCGGCCAGGACGGCGTCCCGGGTGTCCTTGCGGGTGCCCAGCGGGGCGTTGGCGAGCCACTCGCGCTTCCCCGCCGCGCCGGCGGCAGACGTCGCCTTGGTCACCTCGTACACCCGTCCGCTCTCGGAGCGCGGGAACTTCCCGCCGACGTACAGCTTGTAGGTCTTGAGGACGTCAAGACGCGTTGCGACATCAGACATCGAGGTAGGCCTCCAGACCGTGGCGGCCACCCTCGCGGCCGTAACCCGACTCCTTGTAGCCGCCGAACGGCGAGGTCGGGTCGAACTTGTTGAAGGTGTTGGCCCAGACCACGCCGGCCTTGAGCCGGTTGGCCGTCCAGAGGATGCGCGAGCCCTTCTCCGTCCAGATGCCGGCGGAGAGGCCGAACGGGGTGTTGTTGGCCTTCTGGACCGCCTCGTCGGGGGTGCGGAAGGTCAGCACCGACAGGACCGGGCCGAAGATCTCCTCCTGGGCGATCCGGTGGGCCTGGCTGACGCCGGTGAACAGGGTCGGCTTGAACCAGAAGCCGGTGCCCGGGAGTTCGCACTCCGGCGACCAGCGGTCCGCGCCCTCGGCCTCGCCGGCCGCGGTCAGCTCGGTGATCCGGGCCAGCTGGGCGGCCGAGTTGATCGCGCCGATGTCGGTGTTCTTGTCCAGCGGGTCGCCGACCCGCAGGGTGGCCATCCGGCGCTTCAGGGCGTCCAGCACCTCGTCCTGGACGGACTCCTGGACCAGCAGGCGGGAACCGGCGCAGCAGACGTGGCCCTGGTTGAAGAAGATGCCGTTGACGATGCCCTCGACCGCCTGGTCGATCGGCGCGTCGTCGAAGACGATGTTGGCGGCCTTGCCGCCCAGCTCCAGCGACAGCTTCTTGCGGCTGCCGGCGACCTGCTTGGCGATCGCCCGGCCGACCGGGGTGGAGCCGGTGAAGGCGACCTTGTTGACGTCCGGGTGCGCGGTGAGCGCGGCGCCGGTGCGGCCGTCGCCGGTGACGATGTTGACGACGCCCTTGGGCAGGCCGGCCTGGCGGCAGATCTCGGCGAAGCGCAGGGCGGTCAGCGGGGTGGTCTCGGCCGGCTTCAGGACGACCGTGTTGCCGGTCGCCAGCGCGGGCGCGATCTTCCACGCCAGCATCATCAGCGGGAAGTTCCACGGGATGACCTGGCCGGCCACGCCCAGCGGGCGCGGGTTGGCGCCGAAGCCGGCGTAGTCGAGCTTGTCCGCCCAGCCCGCGTAGTAGAAGAACCACGCGGCGACGGTCGGGATGTCGAAGTCGCGGGTCTCGCGGATCGGCTTGCCGTTGTCGATCGACTCCAGCACGGCCAGCTCGCGGGCGCGCTCCTGGATGATCCGGGCGATCCGGAACAGGTACTTGGCGCGCTCGCTGCCGGGCAGCGCCGACCAGTCGGCGAAGGCCTTGCGGGCGGCGGCGACGGCGCGGTCCACGTCCTCGTCGGTGCCCCGGGCGAACTCGGCGAGCACCTGCTCGGTGGCCGGGTTGACCGTCTTCAGGGCCTCGCTGCCGGAGGAGTCGACGAACTCGCCGCCGATGAAGTGGCCGTAGGAGGTGGCGATGTCGCCGGCGGCGGCCGGGGACTCCGGGGCCGGGGCGTAGTCGAACAGGCCGCCGGCCGGCTTGGCCGCGGGCTCCTCGATGGTCTTCTTCTTGGCCATGGTGATCAGTCCACCGTCACGTAGTCGGGGCCGGAGTAGCGGCCGGTGGCCAGCTTCTGGCGCTGCATCAGCAGGTCGTTGAGCAGGCTGGAGGCGCCGAAGCGGAACCAGTGCGGGGTCAGCCAGTCGTCGCCGAGGGTCTCGTTGACCATCACCAGGTACTTCATGGCGTCCTTGGTGGTCTTGATGCCGCCGGCGGGCTTCACGCCGACCTGGACACCGGTGGCGGCGCGGAAGTCGCGGACCGCCTCCAGCATCAGCAGGGTGACCGGCGGGGTCGCGTTGACGGCGACCTTGCCGGTGGAGGTCTTGATGAAGTCGGCGCCGGCCAGCATCGCCAGCCAGGAGACCCGGCGGACGTTGTCGTAGGTCTGCAGCTCGCCGGTCTCGAAGATCACCTTGAGGTGGGCGTAGCTGCCGTCGGCGCGCTTGCACGCCTCCTTGACGGCGACGATCTCCTGGTAGACGTCGAAGTAGCGGCCGGACAGGAAGGCGCCGCGGTCGATCACCATGTCGATCTCGTCGGCGCCCGCGGCCACCGCGTCGGCGGTGTCGGCGAGCTTGACCGGGAGGGCGGCGCGGCCGGCCGGGAACGCGGTGGCGACCGAGGCGACCTGGATGTCGGTGCCGCGCAGGGCGTCCTTCGCGGTGGCGACCATGTCCGGGTAGACACAGATGGCGGCGACGCGCGGGGTGGTCGGGTCGGTCGGGTCGGGGGTCCTGCCCTTGGCGCACAGGCCGCGCACCTTGCCGACCGTGTCCGCGCCTTCCAGCGTGGTCAGGTCGATCATGGAGATCGCCAGGTCGATGGCGTGGGCCTTCGCCGTGGTCTTGATCGAGCGGGTGCCGAGGGAGGCGGCGCGGGCTTCGAGGCCGACCTGGTCGACGCCGGGCAGGCCGTGCAGGAAGCGGCGGAGCGAGGCCTCGGACGCCGCAACGTCCGCGAGGCCGCTGCCCGCGATGCCTGGGGGCACCTCCCGGCCGCCAGGCTGGGGGAGGGCATTGGCTGCAACAGTGGACATAGTCACCACACCAGCATATCTACGCGCGTAGCCGACCGCTAGGTCGACCACCTTTCCACCCGCTTTTCGTGGCCGGACCGAGACCTCAGGGGCCGGGCGCCCCCGGTCCGGGATTCGTGGCCGGACCGAGACCCGCTGGTGAGGGGTGCATGGGGCAGAATCGACGCCATGACCGAATCCGACGGCAAGCCCCACCCGGGCCCGGCCGCCCCCGGCGGGGAACCCGAGTACGCGGACCGCGTGTACCGCTCCGTCCCCGGCGTGATCTCCGGCGTGTTCCTGCTGGCCGTCGCCGCCTGGCTGATCGGCGACGCGGTGGTGACCGGCAGCGGGAAGACCCCGTACGTCGCGCTCGCGGCGCTGCCGGTGTTCGCGCTCCCGGTGTTCGCCTACACGCTCCGCCCGGCGGTGTTCGCCGACAGCGACCGCCTGGTCGTGCGCAACCCCTGGCGCACCATCACCGCCCCCTGGGCCTCGGTCGACGCGCTGCGCGCGGGCTACTCGGTCGAGCTGCTCTCCGGCGAGAAGAAGTACCAGGTGTGGGCCGTCCCGGTGTCGCTGCGCCAGCGCAAGCGGGCCAACCGCGCCCGCAGCCGCAGCAGCGCCGAGCACGCCTCCCGGACCGGTCTGGGGATGGGGCTCGCCGCCCGGACCAACCCGGCCGTCCAGGGCTCGCCCGATCCCACCCGGGCCTGGTCCGACCAGGTGACCGACGTCCTCACGGAGATGGCCGAACGCCACGGCCGCCGCCCCGGCGCGGCCGGTCCGCTGGTGGTGCGCTGGTGCTGGTGGGTCATCGCCCCGGCCCTGGCGGGCCTGGTCGCCCTGATCACGGTGATCGCGGTCTGAGACCGCGTACGCGCAAGGCCCGCCGGTCCCGGACCGGCGGGCCTTGCGCGTACGTTCCCGGGGTCAGATGCCCGCGGCCTCGGCGAGGTCCCGCTTGATCGTCTCCAGCAGGGCGGCGGCGCGCTCCCGGGCGTCGGCCAGGTCGGCCGCGGCGGCGACCGGGAGGACGACCTCCAGGTAGCACTTGAGCTTGGGCTCGGTGCCGGACGGGCGGACCACGATCCGGGCCGAACGGACGGCGTCGCCCGCCAGGTAGTAGCGCAGGCCGTCGGTGGGCGGCAGCTCGGCGGAGCCCGCCGACAGGTCGTCGGCGCGGGTGACGGTCAGCCCGGCCAGCACGGTGGGCGGCTGCTCGCGCAGCCGGCGCATGGCGTCGGCGATCAGCGAGAGGTCCTGGACCCGGACAGACAGCTGGTCGGTGGCGTGCAGGCCGTGCTCCAGCGCCAGGTCGTCCAGCAGGTCGCCCAGCGTGCGGCCGGACCGCTTGAGGGTGGCGGCCAGCTCGGCGACCAGCAGGGCGGCGGTGATGCCGTCCTTGTCCCGGACGCCCTGCGGGTCGACGCAGTAGCCGAGCGCCTCCTCGTAGCCGTAGCGCAGGCCCTGGGCGCGGGAGATCCACTTGAAGCCGGTCAGCGTCTCGGCGTAGCCCAGGCCGGCGGCCTCGGCGATCCGGCCGAGCAGGGTGGCGGAGACGATGGTGGTGGCGAAGGTGCCCTCGGCCTTCTTGGCGACCAGCGCCGAGCCGAGCAGCGCGCCGACCTCGTCGCCGCGCAGCATCCGCCAGCCGGAGGTGCCGTTGCCGCCGCCCGCCGCGTTGCCGTGGACCGGGACGGCCACCGCGCAGCGGTCGGCGTCCGGGTCGTTGGCGATCACGATGTCCGGGCCGACCGCGGCGGCGGTGCGGAAGGCGAGGTCCATCGCCCCGGGCTCCTCCGGGTTGGGGAAGGCCACGGTCGGGAAGTCCGGGTCCGGCTCGGCCTGCTCGGCGACCACCGTCGGGGCCGGGAAGCCGGCCCGCTCGAAGGCGGCGACCAGGGTGTCGCGGCCGACCCCGTGCATCGGGGTGTAGACCACGTCCAGCTCGCGCGGGCTGTGCGCGTCGACGATGGAGACGGCCCGGGTCAGGTAGGCCTCGACGACGTCCTCGCCGAGCACCTCCCAGCCCTCGGCGGCGCGCCGGACGTCGTCCAGCGAGCCGATCGCGTCGATCTCGGCGGCGATCCCGGCGTCGGCCGGCGGGACGATCTGCGAGCCGTCGCCCAGGTAGACCTTGTAGCCGTTGTCCTGCGGCGGGTTGTGGCTCGCGGTGACGGTCACGCCGGCGGCCGCGCCCAGGTGGCGGACGGCGAAGGCGAGCACCGGGGTCGGCAGCGGGCGGGGCAGCAGCGCGGCGCGCAGGCCGGCGCCGACCACCACGGCGGCGGTGTCCCGGGCGAAGTCGTACGACTTGTGGCGGGCGTCGTAGCCGATCACCACCAGGTCGCCCAGGCCCTGCTTCTTCACGTACCCGACCAGACCGGCGGCGGCCCGGATCACCACGGCGCGGTTCATCCGCATCGGACCGGCCCCGAGCTCGCCGCGCAGCCCGGCGGTGCCGAACTGGAGGCGGTCGGCGAAGCGCTCGGCGAGCTCGGCCCAGGCGAGCGTGCTGTCCTCGTCGGCCTCGGGGCCCTCGGCGCGGGCCAGCAGGGCGGCCAGCTCCTCGCGGGTCTGCGGGTCGGGGTCCTCGGCCAGCCAGGTCCGGGCCCGGGCGAGGAGGTCGGTGGTGGGTGCCTGCGTCATGTTGCCTGCTCCATCGGGAAGTGCGTCGGTGTGTCGGCCGGAGGGTTCCGCGCGAAGGGAAGAGGTGTGCACACGCGGACGGGGCCCGCGGGACGGCGTGATCGGTGGATCACGCGCCCGCGGGCCCCGTCGCTCATGATTCTGCGCCCGGCAGGCGTCAGATCCGCTCCAGGACCTTCGCCAGCAGCTCGCCCATGCGCTCGGCGGAGGCCTTGCCGGCCTCCAGGACCTCGGCGTGGTTGAGCGGCTCGCCGGTCATCCCGGCGGCCAGGTTGGTGACCAGGGAGATGCCGAGCACCTCGGTGCCGGCCTCGCGGGCGGCGATGGCCTCCAGGGTGGTGGACATGCCGACCAGCTCGCCGCCGATCACCCGGGCCATGTTGACCTCGGCCGGGGTCTCGTAGTGCGGGCCGCGGAACTGGACGTAGACGGCCTCGTCCAGGCTCGGGTCGACCTCGCGGCACAGCGCGCGCAGGCGCTTGGAGTAGAGGTCGGTGAGGTCGACGAAGTTGGCGCCGACGATCGGGGAGTCCGCGGTCAGGTTGATGTGGTCGCTGATCAGGACCGGCTGACCCGGGGTCCAGCCCTGGCGCAGGCCGCCGCAGCCGTTGGTCAGGACGATGATGCCGCAGCCGGCCGCGGCGGCGGTGCGCACGCCGTGGACGACGGTGGCCACGCCGTGGCCCTCGTAGTAGTGGTTGCGGCCGAGGAAGATCAGGGCGCGCTTGTCGCCGATCTTCACCGAGCGGATCTTGCCGGCGTGGCCGGCCACGGCGGGGGCGGGGAAGCCCGGGAGCTCGGTGACCGGGAACTCGGCCACGGTCTCGCCCAGGGCGTCGGCGGCCGGCACCCAGCCGGAGCCCATCACCAGGGCGACGTCGTGCCGCTCGGCACCGGTCAGCTCGCGCAGGCGCTCGGCGGCGGCCTGGGCGGCGGCGTAGGGGTCGGCGGAGACGACCGACTGAGGAGAAGCGTTCACGGGTCCGAGGATAGACGGCTTTCGGCTACGCGCGTAGAAATTCCGCCGCGGCATGCCGGATCGTTACCCGGTTGACCCGAAAACACAGCTCGGCGGTGCTGTCCGGGCCGCCGGGCTGTCGGTACGTACAGGAATCCGCACGGAAACGGCAGCCCGGCCGGGACGAAAGGCCGGGGTGAAAAGGGTCCCCGGTTCAGCAGGGGCGGCGGCGCAGGTCCAGCACGTAGTCGTGCGGGGCGCCGGCGCTCTCGGCCGCGTCGGCGATCAGGCCGAGGTAGCGGGCCGCGGGCAGGCCGCCCTCGTAGTCGTTGAGCACGTACGTCCAGACCGGGATGTCGCCGTCCAGGGTCTGGGCGCGCAGCTTGATCTTGCGGTAGATGCCGAGCTGGACGCCCTCCCAGCGGTCCAGGCCCTCCTCGTCCATCGGCGCGATGTCGTAGAGGGAGACGAACACCCGGTCCTTGCCGTCCTCGACGACGGTGGCCAGCGAGCCCTCCCAACCGAGCTGCTCGCCGCCGAAGGTGAGCCGCCAGCCGTCCAGCCACCCCGTGCCGCGGAGCGGGGAGTGCGGGGCTCGGCGGGTCATCTGCCGGGCATCGAGGTTGGTGGCATACGCGGCGTAAAGGGGCATGGTCGCCAGCGTAGCCCGGGTGGCGCACGGGACGGGGGCGAGTGGACGGACGTTCTGAGCCCGGACCCCCTTGTGGCGCCGCTCCCGGCGTGCGGGACAATGGGGTACGTGACTCGGATCGTGATCATCGGTGGCGGACCCGGCGGCTACGAGGCGGCCCTGGTGGCGGCCCAGCTCGGCGCGGAGGTGACCGTCGTCGACCGCGACGGTCTGGGCGGATCGGCGGTGCTCACGGACTGCGTGCCGTCGAAGACCCTGATTGCGACCGCGGAGGTGATGACCACCTTCGACAGCTCGTACGAGGAGCTGGGCATCACGGTCGACCGGGACGGCGCCGCCGAGGACCGGAAGGTCATCGGCGTGGACCTGGGCAAGGTCAACCGCCGTGTGAAGCGCCTCGCGATCGCGCAGTCCCACGACATCACCCAGTCCGTCACCCGCGCCGGGGTCACCGTGCTGCGCGGCCGCGGCCGCCTCGGGGCCGGCGGGCAGGCCGTGGACGGCTCCCGCGAGGTGCTGGTGGACGGCCCCGACGGCGCCGTGCAGTCGCTGCGCGCCGACGCGGTGCTGATCGCCACCGGCGCCCACCCGCGCGAGCTCCCGGACGCCCAGCCGGACGGCGAGCGGATCCTCACCTGGACCCAGGTGTACGACCTGGAGGAGCTCCCGAGCGAGCTGATCGTGGTCGGCTCCGGCGTGACCGGCGCCGAGTTCGCCGGTGCCTACCAGGCGATCGGCTCCAAGGTCACCCTGGTGTCCAGCCGCGACCGGGTGCTGCCGGGCGAGGACCCGGACGCCGCCGAGGTGCTGGAGGAGGTCTTCCGTCGCCGCGGCATGAACGTGATGAGCCGCTCCCGGGCGGAGAGCGCCAAGCGGATCGGCGACCGGGTCGAGGTGACCCTCGCGGACGGCAAGGTGATCGAGGGCAGCCACTGCCTGATGGCGGTCGGCTCGATCCCCAACACCGCGGAGATGGGCCTGGAGGAGGCCGGGGTCAAGCTCAACGACTGGGGCCAGATCCAGGTCGACCGGGTCTCCCGCACCAGCGCCCCGGGCGTCTACGCGGCCGGCGACTGCACCGGCGTCTTCATGCTCGCCTCGGTGGCGGCCATGCAGGGCCGGATCGCGATGTACCACGCGCTCGGCGACGCGGTGCAGCCGCTGAACCTGAAGACCGTGGCCTCCAACGTCTTCACCGACCCGGAGATCGCCACCGTCGGCTACACCGCCGCCGACGTGGAGTGCGGCAAGATGGACGCCGTCGAGGTCAAGCTCCCGCTGCGCGGCAACCCGCGGGCGAAGATGCAGGGCATCCGGGACGGCTTCGTGAAGCTGTTCTGCCGCCCGGGCACCGGCATCGTGGTCGGTGGCGTGGTCGTCGCCCCCCGCGCCAGCGAACTGATCCACCCGATCGCGCTCGCGGTGGACGCCAATCTGACGGTCGAACAGGTGGCCAGCGCCTTCACCGTCTACCCGTCGGTCTCCGGCTCGACCGCCGAGGCCGCCCGGCAGCTGCACATCCGCAAGCGGGTCGACGGCGAATCCTGAGCTCAAGGCGCACAGTTGGGGGCGGCTGCCGATCGGCGGCCGCCCTTCGCACAGGCATGATCGTCACCCGGACGGCGGGCGCAGTTCCGGGTTGTTGACGGCGCGTATTGTACGGTCACGCGCCGCACGTGCGTGAGCAATTCCGGCTACCAGCTGCAAACGCCTGAAAGCAGACGGTCACGCAGGTTACCGTCGGTTCTGTGTTTGCAGCAGAACGTCGCCAGTTGATCCTCGAAATGGTGCGCGCCAACGGAGCGGTCTCGCTCCGGGAGTTGGCCCGCGTCGTCCAGACCTCCGAAGTGACCGTGCGCCGTGACGTGCGGGCGCTGGAGGCAGAAGGGCTCCTCGACCGCCGGCACGGCGGCGCGGTGCTCCCCGGCGGCTTCAGCCGCGAACCCGGCTACCCGCAGAAGACCCACCTGTCCGCGGCGGAGAAGAGCGCCATCGCGGACCTCGCCGCCGGGCTGGTGGAGGAGGGCGACGCGGTGGTGGTCGGGGCCGGCACCACCACCCAGGAGCTGGCCCGCAGACTGGCCCGGGTGCCCGGGCTGACGGTGGTCACCAACTCGCTGCTGGTCGCCCAGGCGCTGGCGCACGCCAACCGGGTCGAGGTGGTGATGACCGGCGGCACCCTGCGCGGCTCCAACTACGCGCTGGTGGGCAGCGGCGCCGAGCAGTCGCTGCAGGGGCTGCGGGTCACCAAGGCCTTCATCTCCGGCAGCGGGCTGACCGCCGAGCGGGGGCTTTCGACGGCGAACATGCTGTCCGCGAGCGTGGACCGGGCCATGGTGCTGGCGGCCGCCGAGGTCATCGTCCTCGCCGACCACACCAAGCTCGGCGCGGCCGGCATGTTCCAGACCGTCGCCACCGAGACCATCACCCGGCTGGTCACCGACGAGCAGGCCGCCGCGGACGACACCACCGCCCGGGAGCTGGACGCGCTCGCCGACTGCGGGGTGCAGATCGAGCTGGCGCCGCTCGGGGCCGCACCGGGCGGTGACGCCCCGGTGCACGGCACCGGCAGCGGGCCGGTGCACCAGACCCAGCCCGGCCCGCTGGGCCGCCGTCCGGTCCCGCCGCCGGGCGCCGCCCCGCTGCCCGGCCAGCGCCGCCCCGGCGCCCACGGCGGCGGCCCGGTGGGCCCGGGCGGCATGCCGGTCCGGCTGGCCGAGATGGGCCTGCCGCGCGGGCGTTGAGCCCGGTCCGGCCGTGGCCCGCCGAGCGGGCGGGCCACCCCTGGAAACCCGACCGGTCCGCACCCCTCGAAGGGAGTACGGACCGGTCGTGGATTGACGGACCGCGGGTCAGTCCTTGATCTCGCACAGCGCGGCGCCGCTGCTCACGCTCGCGCCCACCTCGGCCTTGAGACCGACGACGGTGCCGGCCTTGTGCGCGTTCAGCGGCTGCTCCATCTTCATCGCCTCCAGGACCACGATCAGTTCGCCCTCGGCGACGACCTGGCCCTCCTCGACGGCGACCTTGACGATGGTGCCCTGCATCGGCGAGGCCAGGGTGTCACCGCTGATGGCCGAACCGGCCTTCTTGGCGCCCACCCGGCGCTTCGCCTTGGCCCCGCCCGCCGGGCCGGCCGCCGGGGCCGCCGCGACGCCCAGCGAGGACGGCAGCGAGACCTCGATCCGCTTGCCGCCGACCTCGACGACCACGGTCTCCCGGGTCTCCGCCTCCTCGGCCTCGCCGGCCGAGCCCGCGAACGGCGGGATGGTGTTGTCGAAGTCGGTCTCGATCCAGCGGGTGTAGATCGTGAACGGTCCGTCGCCGCCGTGCACCTCGGGCGCGAACGCCGGGTCGGTGACGACCGCCTGGTGGAACGGGATGGCGGTGGCCATGCCCTCCACCCGGAACTCGTTCAGCGCCCGCCGGGCCCGCTCCAGGGCCTGCTTGCGGTCGCGGCCGGAGACGATCAGCTTGGCCAGCAGCGAGTCCCAGGCCGGGCCGATGACCGAGCCGGTCTCGACGCCGGAGTCCAGCCGCACGCCCGGGCCGGACGGCGGGGCGAACAGCGTCACGGTGCCGGGCGCGGGCAGGAAGTTGCGGCCCGGGTCCTCGCCGTTGATGCGGAACTCGAAGGAGTGACCGCGCACCTCGGGGTCGCCGTAGCCCAGCTCCTCGCCGTCGGCGATCCGGAACATCTCGCGGACCAGGTCGATCCCGGTGACCTCCTCGGTGACCGGGTGCTCCACCTGCAGACGGGTGTTGACCTCCAGGAAGGAGATCGTGCCGTCCATCGCGACCAGGAACTCGCAGGTCCCGGCACCCTCGTAGCCGGCCTCCTTGAGGATGGCCTTGGAGGCGCGGTACAGCTCGGCGTTCTGCTCCGCGGTCAGGAACGGCGCGGGCGCCTCCTCGACCAGCTTCTGGTGCCGGCGCTGCAGCGAGCAGTCACGGGTGGAGACGACCACCACGTTGCCGTGCTTGTCCGCGAGGCACTGGGTCTCCACGTGCCGCGGGTTGTCCAGGTAGCGCTCGACGAAGCACTCGCCGCGCCCGAAGGCGGCGACCGCCTCGCGCACCGCGGAGTCGTACAGCTCCGGGATCTCCTCCAGCGTGCGGGCGACCTTCAGGCCGCGGCCGCCGCCGCCGAACGCCGCCTTGATGGCGACCGGCAGGCCGTGCTCCCGGGCGAACGCGACGACCTCGTCGGCGCCCGCGACCGGGTCCGGCGTGCCGGCCACCAGCGGGGCGCCGGCGCGCTGGGCGACGTGCCGGGCGGTGACCTTGTCACCGAGGTCGCGGATGGCCTGCGGGGGCGGGCCGATCCAGGTCAGGCCCGCGTCGAGGACGGCCTGGGCGAATTCGGCGTTCTCCGACAGGAACCCGTAGCCGGGGTGGACGGCGTCGGCGCCGGAGTCCTCCGCGGCCTTGAGGACCTTGGCGATGTCCAGGTAACTGGTGCCGGGGGTGTCACCGCCCAGCGCGTAAGCCTCGTCGGCCGCGCGGACGTGCAGCGCATCCCGGTCCGGCTCGGCGTAGACGGCGACGCTGGCGATACCGGCGTCCGAGCAGGCCCGGGCGACGCGGACGGCGATTTCCCCGCGGTTGGCGATGAGCACCTTGCGCACTGTGGCTCCCTTCTTGAACCTCGTTGAGTTTATGGATTCCTGGGCGGTACCGGCGAGTAGCCCCAGGTTGTGAACTATCCCACACGCACCGTGATGGAAATCCGGGCCCGGTCGACCGGGTTGACGGCGACTTCGCAGGTCGCGGCCGATCCGGTCGGACGGGCGTGTTCGACGGTGGGTGACCGTGGTGCGGCGCGGCGGGACGGTGGCATGGAACACACCTTCCCGCCGCCGGGTCAAACCGCGCTCGCGCCGGTGCCGGTGCCGGTGCCGGTGCCGACGCCGGCCGCCGGGGCGGCCGCGGGGCGGCGCAGGGCCTCGGCCGTCACGTCGGCGGCCAGTTCGACCATGTCCGGCCCGTAGGCCTCCGGGTTGACCACCCGCAGGACCAGCGCGAAGGTGCCGTTCCGGCCGTGCGCGCGGGCGAGTTGGCGGTGGTGCGCCACCAGGTGGCGGACGCCGGCCTGGTTGGCGGTGCCGGTCTGGCCGGCGATCAGGAAGACCGGGCGGCCGCCGTCCGGGGTGGCGATCCGGGCCAGCAGGGTGTGGGCCTGGTCCCGGTCGGCGGCGAACTCCCGGTCGCCGACCACGATCACGTTGCTGCCCGGGCCGGGCCCGGAGGTGATCAGCACCCCCGGCAGGCCCCAGGCCAGGTGGGCGGCCATCCGCTCGTTGCTGACCGGGCCGCCCAGGCACAGCTCGGTCTTGGCGCCCAGGCCGCGGTGCGCCGCGTCGTGGGCGACCAGTTCGGGCCGGGCGCCGCACTCCTCGACCAGCCCGGCCAGCCACATCAGGGCGTAGGCGTCCCGGCGGGTCACGGTGTTGGCGTGCGAACCGGCCCCGACGCTGCGCGGCACCACGATCAGGCACTCGCTGCCGGCCGGCAGACCGAGGAACTCCCGGACCCGCTCGACCTTCCGGCGCCGCCGCAGGGCCTGGGCCAGCCAGCCGAGCGCGGCGCTGATGGCGCTGGCCACCAGGCCGAGCACCACGTTGAGCACGTTGTCGGTCATCGCCCGCGTTCCCCTCCCGGTTCGGACGCCGGTCAGCTTAGGGGCACAACGGTGCGATGCGGCAGGTCACTTGCTCCACAGGTCGATGATGCGCAGGTCGAGCTCGGCGAGCAGTCGGCGCAGCAGCGGCAGGGACAGGCCGATCACGTTGCCCGGGTCGCCGTCGATGCCGTCGACGAACGGTGCCGAGCGGCCGTCCAGGGTGAAAGCCCCGGCCACGTGCAGCGGTTCGCCGGAGGCGACGTAGGCGGCCACCTCGGCGTCGTCCGGGGTGCCGAAGCGGACGGTGGTGGAGGCGGTCTCGGAGGCCTGCCGGCCGGTCGCGGTGTCGATCACGCAGTGGCCGGTGCGCAGCACCCCGGCGCGGCCGCGCATCGACTGCCAGCGGGCCACCGCCTCGGCGGCGTCGGCGGGCTTGCCGAGGGCCCGGCCGTCCAGCTCCAGGACGGAGTCGCAGCCGATCACCAGCTCGCCGTCGGTCAGCCCGGCGGCGACGGCCTTGGCCTTGGCCTCGGCCAGGACGAGGGCCAGCTCGGCGGGGGTGGCGGCGGTGATCGCGTCCTCGTCGACGCCGCTGACCACCACGCGGGGGTCGAGCCCCGCCTGGCGCAGCAGCCCGAGGCGGGCGGGGGAGGCGGAGGCGAGGACGAGGGAGCGCTGGTCGGTCATGCCCACCAGGGTAGGGGGTGCCGGGAAGGGGACGCCGGTGTCCGCCGTTCGGGTGAACGGGTCAGGTGAAGTACCGGGTCAGCATGATCAGCACGGAGCCCACCAGCACCATGGCGGCCAGCACCTTGCCGGCCCGCTGCATCCGCTCCTGCATGCGACGGGCCTCGGGCGAGGGCTCGTCCTCGGGGTCTGACCAGAGCACTCGTCCAGAGTGCGGCGCGGGCGGGCCCGGACGCCTGAGTATCCGTACTCAGGTTTCGGGCGGAGCGGACGGTGGCGCGGGGCCGCCGGAATGCGTGCGGAGCGGGACGTCGGCCCGGCCGACTGCCCGCTCCGCACCAGGAGTTGCTAGCGCGCCCAGCCCGACGTCCGCCAGGCGTTGACGCCCGGTTGGACGGCGGGGCGGAGCAAGCGGGAGCGGTCGTTCCAGGGGGAGGCCGGGCCGGCGCCCGCCAGACGCGCCGCCTCGGCGGCGGCCTGCGCGGCGGCGGCCCGGGCCTGGACCACCGCCAGGACGGTGGCGAGCTCCTCGGGGGTCGGCTGCCCGTGCAGCACGTGGATCGGGGACATGGCGTGTTCTCTCCCGAGAGGGATGGTGCCTACAGGGGGATGTTGCCGTGCTTCTTGGGCGGCAGCACCTCGCGCTTGCCGCGCAGTGCCCGCAGGCCGCGGACGATGTGCCGGCGGGTCTCGCTCGGGGCGATCACCGCGTCCACGTAGCCGCGCTCGGCGGCCAGGTAGGGGTTCAGCAGGGTGTCCTCGTACGAGGCGATCAGCTCGGCCCGCTTCTCGTCGACGGTGCCGGCCGCCTCGGCCTCGGCGATCTCCCGGCGGTGCAGGATGTTGACCGCGCCCTGCGCGCCCATCACCGCGATCTGCGCGGTCGGCCAGGCCAGGTTGAGGTCGGCGCCCAGGTGCTTGGAGCCCATCACGTCGTACGCCCCGCCGAAGGCCTTGCGGGTGATCACGGTGATCAGCGGGACGGTCGCCTCGGCGTAGGCGTAGATCAGCTTGGCGCCGCGCCGGATGATGCCGTCCCACTCCTGCTCGGTGCCGGGCAGGAAGCCGGGCACGTCCACGAAGGTCAGCACCGGGATGTTGAAGGAGTCGCAGGTGCGGATGAAGCGCGCGGCCTTCTCGCTGGCGTTGATGTCGAGGCACCCGGCCAGGTCCATCGGCTGGTTGCCGACGATGCCGACCGCCTGGCCCTCGACCCGGCCGAAGCCGGTGATGATGTTGCCCGCGTACAGCGGCTGGGTCTCCAGGAACTCGCCGTCGTCGACGATGTGCTCGATCACCTGGCGCATGTCGTACGGCTGGTTCGCCGAGTCCGGCACGATGGCGTCGAGTTCGAGGTCCTCCTCGGTGACCGTGAGGTCGGCCTGCTCGGGGTAGGACGGCGGGTCGCTGAGGTTGTTGGAGGGCAGGTACGAGAGCAGGCTCTTGACGTACTCGACCGCCTCCTTCTCGTCCGCGGCCAGGTAGTGGGCGTTGCCGGACTTGGTGTTGTGGGTGCGGGCGCCGCCCAGCTCCTCCATGCCGACGTCCTCGCCGGTCACGGTCTTGATCACGTCCGGACCGGTGATGAACATGTGCGAGGTCCGGTCCGCCATCACCACGAAGTCGGTGATCGCGGGGGAGTAGACCGCGCCGCCCGCGCAGGGGCCCATGATCAGCGAGATCTGCGGGATGACGCCCGAGGCGTGCACGTTGCGGCGGAAGATCTCGCCGTACAGGCCGAGCGAGACCACGCCCTCCTGGATGCGGGCGCCGCCGGAGTCGTTGATGCCGATGACCGGGCAGCCGGTCTTCAGCGCGAAGTCCATCACCTTGACGATCTTCTCGCCGAAGACCTCGCCGAGCGAGCCGCCGAAGACGGTGAAGTCCTGGGCGAAGACGGCGACCTGACGGCCGTCGACGGTGCCGTAGCCGGTCACCACGCCGTCGCCGTAGGGGCGGTTCCGCTCCTGCCCGAAGTTGGTCGAGCGGTGCCGGGCGAACTCGTCGAACTCGACGAAGGAGTCCTCGTCCAGCAGCTCCGCGACCCGCTCGCGGGCGGTCAGCTTGCCCTTGGCGTGCTGCTTCTCCACGGCCGCGGACGAGCCGGAGTGCGCCGCCTCGTCCAGCCTGCGGCGCAGGTCGGCGAGCTTGCCGGCGGTGGTGTGGGGGTCGTACGGCGCCTCGGTCATCCGGTGGCTCTCCCTGATCATCGGCCGCGACCTGTTCGAGTGCGCGCGGGCCGGGATCGGGGGGTCGCGCAGGAGGGCAGGGCGGCGCTGCGAACTACCGCTGCGTAGCGTAGCCAGCGCGAAGGGCGATCCGGCACGTCCTGGCGTTATGGCCATCGACACAGTGTGTCAACGGGCGTTCTGGGGCACGATGGGGCGGTCTGGGCCCCGGGCGGCCCCGCGCCCCGGTCCGCCCCCGTCGGTCCGTCGTCCCGGTCCGCCGCCAGGGCGCCCGGTCCGCCCCGCCGGTCCCGCACCGCGGCCGGTCCCGCACCACCACGGCCCGTCCTGCCGGGGGCCCGTCCGGGTTCTAGGGTGGCCCCCATGAGCGCACCCGAGACCCCCCGCCGCAGCGGACTGCGCGGCTTCGGCCGCACCGGACCGTCCCCCTGGACCGACCTGGACCGGCCGCCGCTGGACGAGGAGGTGCTGCGCCGCGACCTGCTCGTCCCGGGCGGGTTCTGGACCGCGCTGGACGTCGTCGCCGAGACCGGCTCCACCAACAGCGACCTCGTCGAGCGGGCCCGGGCCGGCGCCCCGCAGGGCACGGTGCTGGTCGCCGAGGCGCAGCGCGCCGCCCGCGGGCGGCTGGACCGGCAGTGGACCGCCCCGGACCGCTCCGGGCTGTTCCTGTCCTTCCTGCTGCGCCCCGAGGAGGTGCCGGTCGAGCGGTACGGCTGGCTGCCGATCCTGGTCGGGGTGGCCGTCGCCGCCACCCTGGACCGGGTGGCCGGGGTGGAGGTCGGGCTGAAGTGGCCGAACGACCTCCAGGTGGAGATCGACGGCGCGGAGCGCAAGCTCGGCGGCATCCTCACCGAGCTGAGCGGCGGCGCGGTGGTGGTCGGGATGGGCCTGAACGTCTCGCTGCGCGCCGCCGAGCTGCCCGTCCCCACCGCCGCCTCGCTCGCGCTGGCGGGCGCCCGGACGACCGACCGGTCCGTCCTGCTGCGGGCCCTGCTGCGGGAGTTCGCCGGGCTGTACCGGGAGTGGACGGCGGCCGCCGGGGACCCGCACACCAGCGACCTGCTGCGCGCGTACGCGGACCGCTGCAGCACCCTCGGCCGTCCGGTGAAGGTGCTGCTGCCGGGCGACCGCGAGCTGGTCGGCGAGGCGGTGGCGATCGACGGGGACGGCCGGCTGGTGGTCCGCACCGCGGACGGCGCACGCCGGGCGGTCGGCGCGGGGGACGTGGTCCACGTCCGCCCCCAGCCGCGCTGAACGGCAGTCTTCACCTCTCCTTGACCCGGGCGGATGCTCCGGATCACGTGATTCCGTGCGAACATTCCACCTGGCAGCGGTGTGAGGCGCGCCACTGTCCGTCCGGGTGGCGGGCGGTGCGCCCGGACCGGTAGGACACGAGGCAAGTGCGGCGACCGCACGGGGACGGACCGGTGGCAGAGGACGGCAGCGGCGAGACGGCGGGCGGCCACGACCCCACGGTCGCGCTCGAACTGGAACGCCTGATCCTGGACGCACCACGCCGCTACACCCCCTACCAGGCCGCGCGCGCCGCCGACGTCCCGATGGAGCTGGCCACCCGGTTCTGGCGGGCCATGGGCTTCCCCGACATCGGCCAGTCCCGGGCGCTCACCGACGGCGACGTGATCGCCCTGCGACGCCTCGCCGGCCTGGTCGAGTCCGGGCTGCTCAGCGAGTCGATGGCGATCCAGGTGGCCCGTTCCACCGGCCAGACCACGGCCCGGCTGGCCGGCTGGCAGATGGACACCTTCCTGGAGAACCTCACCCAGGCCGTCGAGCCCGGGCTGACCCGCGCCGACGTCGCCTACCCGCTGGTCGAACTGCTGCTGCCGGAGCTGGAGCAGTTCCTGGTGTACGTCTGGCGGCGCCAGCTGGCCGCCGTGACCGGCCGGGTGGTGCAGGCCGCCGAGGACCACGAGATCACCAGCGGTCGGCTCGCGGTCGGCTTCGCGGACCTGGTCGGCTTCACCCGGCTGTCCCGCCGGCTGGAGGAGGAGGAGCTCGGCGAGCTGGTCGAGACCTTCGAGAACACCTGCTCCGACCTGATCGCCGGGCAGGGCGGCCGGGTGATCAAGACCCTCGGCGACGAGATCCTCTACGTCTCGGAGGACCCGGCCACCGCCGCCGAGATCGCGCTCAGCCTGATCGACGCGCTGGCCGAGGACGACACCATCCCGGCGCTGCGGGTCGGCATGGCCTTCGGGACGGTCACCCAGCGGATGGGCGACGTCTTCGGCACCACGGTCAACCTGGCCAGTCGGCTCACCTCGATCGCGCCCAAGGACGCGGTGCTGATCGACGGGGAGTTCGCGGCCGCGCTGGAGCAGAACGGCAGCGTCGCGCCGGCCGACTCGGAGGGGCCGGGGCTGGCGGAGGCGCTCTCGGTGGCGGCCGGGATGCCGGCCTCCGGGCTGCCGATGCCGGGGCCGGACCTGGGGGCGCGGTTCCACCTCCAGCCGATGTGGCGGCGGCCGGTGCGGGGACTGGGGCTGGTGGAGCCCTGGCTGCTGTCGCGGCGGATGAAGGCGGAGTAGCGGGGCGGTCCGGGCCGGCGGGCGTGGGCGGGTGTTTCCGGCGGGTGTGGGTGGTTCCGGCGGGTGTGGGTGGGTGTTTCCGGCGGGTGTGGGCGTGGCCGTTCCGGGCAGACGCGGGGTGCGGGCGTTCCGGCCGGGCACGGGCGTCGGGGAGCCGGTGCGGGACCGTTCGGACGGGTGCCGAACGGTTGAAGATCGTACGGTTCGGTGCGGGTCCATCCGGGCAAACGGGGCATAACCGAACGAACTCGCCATAGTCTTGGTGCAAGCGGCCGGACGGGTGCGGCCGACCGGTGGGGGCCCGGCAGGGCCGTCGGGGGTCCGGCAGGACCGGGCACAGGGAGCGAGGCGAGCCGGTGAGCAGTGAGGCGATCATGACGGACCGCGGCTGCGACTGCGACGGTCCGCACCACCACGACCCGTTGCCCGACCTCCGGCTGCAGTCGGTGGTCGAGCTCGCCCAGGACATGGCCGGGGCGCTCACCCCGCTGGAGGCCGTCCGGGCCGCCGCCGCCCGGGCCACCGAGGCGCTCGGCGCCACCATGGCCGCCGTCTCGGTCTGGGACCGCGAGTCCGGCCGGCTGCGGGTGCTGGTCAACCACGGCGACCTCGCCCCCGGCGAGGAGGAGCTGCCGGAGGACGAGTCGTACCCGGTCGCGGACTTCCCGGAGATCGTCACCTATCTGGAGGAGCGCTGGACCACCGGGCGGCTGCCGCGCGCCTGGTTGCAGACCGCCGAGAACGTCGCCCCGCACGCCGGTCACGCCCACCCGACCGCCGGCGCGTACTGCCAGGAGCGCGCCGCCGCGCTGCGCCGGCGCGGGCGTGCCTGCTGCGTGGTCGCGCCGATCGTGCTGCACGGACAGGCCTGGGGCGAGCTCTACCTCGCCCGCTCGACCGGCATGCCCGTCTTCACCGACGCCGACGCCGACTACGCGACCCTGCTCGCCGCCCAGATCTCCGCCGGGCTCGCCCAGACCGAACGCCTCGCCGACCTGCGCAAGCTCGCCTTCTCCGACCCGCTGACCGGCCTCGCCAACCGCCGGGCCGTCGACGCCCGGCTGGACACCGCGCTGGAGGCGCACAACCGGGACAACACCGTGGTCTCGCTGGTGGTCTGCGACGTCAACGGGCTCAAGCGGGTCAACGACCAGCTCGGTCACGAGATGGGCGACCGGCTGCTGGAGCGCTTCGCCCACCAGCTCTCGCTGGCCGCCGCCAAACTGCCCGGCAGCCTCGCCGCCCGGCTCGGCGGCGACGAGTTCTGCCTGCTCGTGGAGGGCCAGAAGGCCGACGAGGTGGTCGCCGTCGCCGAGGAGCTGTGCGCGCGGGCGCTCGGGCTCGCCGAGGGCGAGGGGGTCGCCTGCGGCGTCGCCTCCACCGGCGACTCGATCGGGCCGGTGACCACCCCCGACCGGCTCTTCCGGCTCGCCGACGCCGCCCAGTACCGGGCCAAGGCCGCCCGCGCCGCCCATCCGGTGGTCGCCGGGCGCAGTCACGGACCCGGCTTCTCGCCCGACCCCACCGTGCTGCTCGCCGACGCCGCCGACCCGCACCACCGTGCCGACGGACGGCGCGGACCGGGCGGCCGGGTCGGGCCCGGCGACCGGCGGCGGTTCCGCGGCGCGGCCCACAGCGCCGACCCGGGGCAGCTGCTCACCGCCGTGCTGGCCTCCCTCGACCAGGCCGCGGCCGCCCGCGCCGTCCACCCGGCCGACACCCTCGGCAAGCTCGTGGTCGTCGCCGAGGCCTCCGCCCGGCTGCTCGACGCGGTCGGCTGGTGGGTCTCGTACGTCCCGCCCGGCTCCCAGCGGATGCGCACCGCCCGGCACGCCGTGTACCGGATGACCAGCGGGCCGAGCAGCAGCCGCGCCGAGACCCAGCGCGCCCAGATCGAGGCCCCCGACGCGATCTTCGACCTGCGCCACTACCCGATGACCCGCCGGGCCGTCCGCGGCGGGGCGTTCGCGCTGCGGGCGGGCGCGGCGGGCAACGACCCGGCGGAGGAGGCGATGCTGGTGGTCTCCGGCTACCGCGGCATGGTCGCGGCGGGCGGCCAGAACCCGGCCGGGGGCTGGCTGGTCGAGCTCTTCGCCGACGACGCGACCCTGCCGCTGGGCCAGGTCGCCTGTGCGATGCGGGCGTTGGTGGCGGTCGCGCTGGCGGGGGCGGCTTCCCCGCCAGTGCCCTGAGGGCTCTGGGGGCCGGCGGCGGTTCCGGCGGGCCGGGGCGGGCCGGCCGCGGGGCGTGATCACCCCGACGCCCGTCGATGGCAACTCCCTTGGAAAACAACGGACTTCGCCGGATCCGGTCGTGGGCGCACGTGTTGTGCCGCCCGAGGGCGGGCACGCTGACCCTGCGGGGCGGAGCGTACGGCCGCCGGTCGGTGATGTGCCGGTCCGGTGACCGGGGTGTCGCGGGTGGGTCGCGGTCGGGGGGCCGGGGTGCCGTGGCGGGGTGGGGCGGTGGGAAGGTGACGGGGCGGCGGATCGGGGAGCGGGGGTCGATGGTGGGCGGACGACGGGCGGGCGGACGGACGGCGGGTGCGGCGGTGGCCGGGGCGCTGGTGTGCGGGGTGCTGGTGTGCGGTGGGGTGGCGGCGGCCGCTCCGGCGTCGGCGGTTGCTCCGGCGTCGGCGGACCAGGGGGTGCGGGCGGCCCGGGTGGCGCCGGTGGTGCGCGCGGCGGGCCCGGCCGCCGGGGCGGGCCCGGCGGCGCGGCGGACGGCGCCGGCGCGGCAGCTGCGGGCCGGGCTGCGGGCGCACCAGATCACCGACCGCTCCGCGGCGCGGCGCTACCACAAGACCCGGCGCAGTGTGGTCGGGCGCGCGCTGGACGCGGTGTTCGGCTGGGTCGCGGCCGTCGTGCTGGCGGTGCTGGTGGCCGTGGCGCTGCTGGTGCTCGCGGTCAGGCGCCGGAAGGGCCGGTAGGGCCGGGGGCGGCGGTGGGGCCGACGGTGGGGCCGGGGGACTCGGCGGTGTCGGCCGGGCGCAGGGCGCGCAGGCAGGCGTCGACCAGGCGGTCCGCGTGGTCGTGGTCGAGCGGCCCGAGCTGGTGCATCCAGCGGTAGTACAGCGGGCCGTAGAGGAGTTCGACGGCGAAGTCGAGGTCGGTGTCCGCGGGGAGGTCGCCGGCGGTGCGGGCGGCGCGCAGCCGGTCACGGGTGACGTCCAGCAGCGGGTCGAGCAGCCGGCTGCGGTACTCGGCCTGGACGACCGGGTCGCTGAGGATCTCGGTGCTGAGGGCCCGGTAGGTGCGGTCGAGGGCGGGGTCGGCGAGGTCGTCGGCGCTGAGTCGCAGGACGGCCTTGAGGTCGGCGGCGAGGTCGCCGGTGTCGGGGAGGGCGAAGTGGCCCTCGTGCCCGTTGACGACGAGGAAGGCGTCGAAGACGACCGCGCCCTTGGAGGGCCACCAGCGGTAGATGGTCTGCTTGCCGACGCCGGCCCGGGCGGCTATCGCCTCGATGGTGAGCCGGCCGAAGCCGACCTCGGAGACCAGCTCGTAGGCGGCGGTGAGGACGGCGGAGCGGGAGCGCTCGTTGCGGCGGGCGGGGTCGGGGGCGGTTCGCGGGGCCATGTCGGAAATTCTAAGCGCGCGATCGAGACGAGACGTATCGTCTTGTCCTGTCAGCACGACGAGACGGTACGTCTCGTCTCATCCGCCGTTCCCGGAGGTGTCCCGTGACCCGACTCCGACCCGCCCACGTCCTGATGGTCTCCATCCCGGCGCACGGGCACGTCAACCCCAGCCTGGCCGTGGTCGCCGAACTGGTCGCCCGGGGCCACCGGGTCAGCTACGTCAACGACCCCCGCTTCCGGGAGGCCGTCGAATCCACCGGCGCCGGGTTCGTCCCGTACCCGTCCACACTGCCGCTCACCGCCGATCCGGCGGGCTGGACGGCGGATCCGGTGGCACTCCAGGAGCTGTTCCTGGACGACGCGCTCGCGATGTGGCCGGTCCTGCTGGAGCGCTTCGGGGAGGGCGCGGACCGCCCCGACCTGGTGCTCTGCGACATCGCGGGCTTCGCCGGGCGGGCGCTCGGCGAGCGGCTGGGCGTCCCGGTGGTGCAGCTGTCGCCGACCTACGTCGGCTGGGAGGGCTTCGAGGAGGACTTCCCGGAGGTGTTCGAGGCGGTCCGGGCGGCGCCCGGCGGGCCCGAGCACTACCGCCGCTACGCCGACTGGCTCGCCGAGGCCGGCACGGTCCAGCGCGACGTGGACGCCTTCAAGGGCCGCCCGGAGCGGGCGATCGCGCTGATACCGCGCGCCCTCCAGCCGAACGCCGACCGGGTCGACGAGCGGCGGGTGACCTTCGTCGGGCCCTGCTTCGCCGACCGCGCCCACCAGGGCTCCTGGCAGCGGCCGGCCGGCGCGGAGAAGGTGCTGCTGGTCTCGCTGGGCTCCGCGTACACCAACCAGCCCGCGTTCTACCGGGCCTGCATCGAGGCCTTCGGCGGCCTGCCCGGCTGGCACACCGTGCTGCAGATCGGCCGGCACACCGACCTGGCGGCGCTGGGGGAGGTGCCGGACACCGTGGAGGTGCACCGCTGGGTGCCGCAGCTGTCGGTGCTCGCCCAGGCGGACGCCTTCGTCACCCACGCCGGCATGGGCGGCTCCAGCGAGGGGCTGTTCCATGCCGTGCCGATGATCGCGGTGCCGCAGGGGGTCGACCAGTTCGCCAATGCGGACGCGCTGGTCGGGCTGGGCGTGGCCCGTCGGCTGGACACCGCTGACGCGACCCCGGAGGCGCTGCGCGGCGCGCTGCTGGAGCTGGTCGGGGATCCGGCGGTGGCCGGGCGGCTGTCGCTGCTGGCCGCGGCAGGCCGGGCCGAGGGCGGTACGGCGCGGGCGGCCGACCTGATCGAGGCCGAGCTCGGGGGTGGGGCCATGGGCTGAGGCCTGCTCCAGGAGCGGGGCCGTGGTCCGAGGCCGGACCCGGGGGTGCGGCGCGGATCCGGGCGGCGGAGAATTCCGGGCGGCGGGGGATTCGGATGACGAACAGCTGTTGTCATATCTTCATTCACCTGCTGTGATGATGTATATGGATATGCACAGTGCTGTGGCCCCCGACGCTCCGCTGGTCCAGGTCGGCAAGGCCGACGTCAGTGCGGAGGACGTACTGGCCGTCGCCCGGGGCAACGCCCGGGTCGAGATCGGCCCCGACGCGCTCGCCGAGATGGCGGTTGCCCGTGCCCGGATCGACGCCCTCGCCGCCGAGCCGCGCCCCGTCTACGGCGTGTCGACCGGCTTCGGCGCGCTCGCCGTCCGGCACATCAGCCCCGAGCTGCGTGCCCAGCTCCAGCGCTCGCTGGTGCGCTCGCACGCGGCCGGCATGGGCCCGGCCGTCGAGCGCGAGGTGGTCCGCGCGCTGATGTTCCTGCGGATGAAGACGCTGGCCTCCGGCCGCACCGGCGTCCGCCCGCTGGTCGCCCAGACGATGGCCGCCCTGCTCAATGCGGGCATCACCCCGGTGGTCCGCGAGTTCGGCTCGCTCGGCTGCTCCGGCGACCTCGCGCCGCTGTCGCACTGTGCGCTGGTGCTGATGGGCGAGGGCACCGCCACCGGCCCGGACGGCGCCGAGCGGCCGGTGGCCGAGCTGCTCGCCGAGGCCGGCATCGAGCCGGTCGAGCTGCTGGAGAAGGAGGGCCTCGCCCTCATCAACGGCACCGACGGCATGCTCGGCATGCTGGTGATGGCCATCGCCGACCTCCAGCGCCTGTTCACCACCGCCGACATCACCGCCGCGATGACCCTGGAGGCGCTGCTCGGCACCGACAAGGTGCTCGCCCCCGAGCTGCACGCCCCGATCCGCCCGCACCCCGGCCAGGCGCTCAGCGCCGCCAACATGCTCGCCGTGCTCAAGGACTCCGGTCTGACCGGCCACCACCAGGACGACGCGCCGCGGGTCCAGGACGCCTACTCGATCCGCTGCGCCCCGCAGGTCGCCGGCGCCGGCCGGGACACCCTGGCGCACGCCCAGCTGGTCGCCTCCCGCGAGCTCGCCGCCTCGGTGGACAACCCGGTGGTGCTGCCGGACGGCCGGGTGGAGTCCAACGGCAACTTCCACGGCGCGCCGGTCGCGTACGTGCTGGACTTCCTCGCCATCGCCGCCGCCGACCTCGGCTCGATCTCCGAGCGCCGCACCGACCGGCTGCTCGACAAGGCCCGCTCGCACGGCCTGCCGGCCTTCCTGGCCGACGACCCGGGCGTGGACTCCGGCCTGATGATCGCCCAGTACACCCAGGCGGCGCTGGTCAGCGAGAACAAGCGGCTCGCCGTCCCGGCCTCGGTCGACTCGATCCCGTCCTCCGCGATGCAGGAGGACCACGTGTCGATGGGCTGGTCGGCCGCCCGCAAGCTGCGCCAGGCCGTCGACAACCTCGGCCGCATCCTGGCCGTCGAACTGACCGCCTCGGCCCGGGCGCTGGAGATCCGTCAGCAGGCCGACACGGCCGGCCGGGTGGCCCCGGCGACCGCCGCCGCGATGGCCGCCGCCCGCGAGGCGGGGGTCGGCGGCGCGGGCCGGGACCGCTTCCTCTCGCCGGACCTGGAGGCCGCCGCCGCGCTGGTCGCCTCCGGCGGCCTGGTGCGGGCGGTGGAGCGGGTCACCGGGCCGCTGGCCTGAGATGGCGGCGGCGCGGCACGGCTGGGGCCGGACCCTTCGGCCCGCCGCTCGGACCCGGCAGGGGTCCGAGCGGCAGGGCCTAGTCCCAGTCGTTCCGCGGCCGGCGCTCCTCGCGCTCGCGGCGGCTGCCCAGCGCGGCGGCGAAGTTGACCCCGACGATGCCCGCCCAGCAGGCCAGCAGTCCGGCGAAGCCGCCGCTCTGCGGGCTCGCCGCGATCGCGGTCAGCGGGATGCCCAGGGCCAGCGAGACCACCGCCAGCCGGTTGCCGGCGCGGCCGGGCGACCAGGGGCGGTGCGGGCGGCCGTGGTGGCGGTCCCGGTGGTGGTGGGACGGCTCGTAGTCGTCGACGTTCATCCGCGCGGCCACCGAACGCTCCACCCGGGAGTCCAGGCGGGCGTCGAGGCGCTTCATGAAGGAGTCGAGGAGCTCGTCCTCGTACTCCTTCCCGAGCTCCTTGCGGGCCTGGAGGGTGGCGTCGAGGTCGCGCCGCAGGTCGTCCTGGCGAGTGTCCATGCCAGTAGCGTGGGCCCCTCGTGCGGCCCGGTCCATCCGTTCGCGGGGGGAATCCGGGCGGGATCAGGGAGAAATCAGGGTTACCCCGAGGCCCGGTGCCCGACCCGTGGGGCGTGCCGCGGCACATCCCGTCGTACGAGACGTCTTTGCCAGTGGCGGCGCGCTGCTGCACAGTCGTCGTCCGAACCGCTCGTATCCGGAGGTACCCGCTGATGACCGCCACCGACGAGGCCGGCAGCGTCGGCCCCTCCGCCCGGCTGCTCCAGCTGTTCGAGGGGCACCGGCTGACGCCCACCCAGCGGCGGATCGCCCACTCGCTGGTCCGGCACGCCACCGAGGCGCCGTTCCTGTCCAGCGTCGAGGTCGCCGAACTCGCCGGGGTCAGCCAGCCGTCCGTCACCCGCTTCGCCGTCGCGCTCGGGTACGACGGCTACCCGGCGCTGCGCAAGCAGCTGCGCGAACTCGGCGCGGGCGAGCCGGCCGCGCCCGAGACCCCGGACGACGCGGTGCGCAACGAGCACCAGCAGGCCGTCCTCGCCGAGATCGCCCACCTGCGCCACCTCGCCGAACTGCTCGCCGACCCCGAGCCGATCACCCGGGCCGCCCGGCTGCTGGCCGCCTCCCGCCCGCTGCCGGTGCTCGGCCTGCGGGCCGCCTCGGCGCAGGCGCACGGCTTCGCGTACTTCGCCGCCAAGGTGCACCCGGACGTCCGGCTGCTCGACGAGGGCGGCAGCATGCTGGCCGACCGGCTGGAACAGGCCACCGCGGCGGGCGCCACGGCGCTGCTGTGCTTCGCGCTGCCGCGCTACCCGCGGGAGTTGATGGACGCCCTGGTCGTCGCCCGGGAGTGCGGGCTGACGGTGCTCACGGTGGCCGACAGCGCCTTCTCGCCGGTCGCCAAGCTCTCCGACCTGATGCTGCCGGCCGCCGTCGGCACCGGGCTGGTCTTCGACACCGCCTGCGCGCCGATGATGCTCGGCCGGGTGCTGCTGCAGCGGATGTGCGACGAACTCCCGGGCGCGGAGGCGCGGTTGGAGGCGATCGAGCAGTCGGCGGCGGCCCGGGGGCTGTTCCTGGAGTAGCCGCGGCCCGGAACGGACCCGGCCCGGAGTGGGCGTGGCCGGGAATAGTCGTCGGGAACCCGGGCATCCCCTACAGCAGGGGGTGCCGCCCATGCGCGTGATCCACGAGATGAAGTTCGTCGCCCGCCTGTCCTCGGGCGCCGACGAATGGTCCTGCCCCGCCTGCGGACGCCGCGTCACCCTGCGGCGCCTGCCCGAACCCCAACTGACCGTCCTCGACCCGGGCGACGAGTCCGCCGTCCACGTCGGCGTCATCGAGCCCGACGCCCGCGCGGCGGGGGCCGCCGGTGCCACTGGTACCGCCGGTTCCGCCGGTTCCGCCGAGAAGTACGGCCTCGGCCCGGTCCAGAACGTCCCCCGCCCTCCCTCCCCGCCCGCCCCGGACGCCGCCGACCGCCGCTGGCTCGCCGAGATCGGCATCGACTGGGACGACGACGCCGCGGCCTGATTCAGGCCCGGGGCGCGTAGAGCGGGAGACCGGAGGTGTCCAGCTCGGCAGGCAACGGCGAGGGCAGCGGAACGGGCCCGCCGTACCTGCCGTGCAGGACACCTCGGTACTCGCCGTCGCGGGGGTGGGTGCGGAGTGTCCAGGTGCCTTCGCGGGGGCCGATCGCCAGGAGGATCGGTATGCCGTCAGCAGGACGCCCCCGATGATCTCGACCCGCAGCCCGGTGCGCCGCTCGAGCTCCGCCGCGGTGCGACGCAGCGTGCCGGGCGTGCCGGGGCGGCTGCCACGGCGTCCTCTGCTGGGCCGAGTGGCTGGTGTTCGCCGGGTTCGGGCTAGCGCGCCAAGTCGACCGGTGCCGTGGCTGATCGGATTGTTCCGGGGTCTGGTCGGAAGCCGGTTGTTTAGTTATATTCAATCGGACCTAGCTTGAATGAATCCATCCGCAGGAGGCCGGGACATGGTGCAGCAGCAGGCGAGCGGGCCGCGCGAGGTGCGTGCGGCGCGCGGGACGGGGCTGACGGCGCAGGGGTGGCAGCAGGAGGCCGCCCTGCGGATGCTGATGAACAACCTCGACCCCGAGGTGGCCGAGCACCCGTCGAAGCTGGTGGTGTACGGCGGCACGGGCAAGGCGGCCCGGGACTGGCGCTCCTTCGACGCCATGGTGCGGACGCTGGAGGGGCTCAAGCAGGACGAGACCATGCTGGTCCAGTCCGGGCGGCCGGTCGGCGTGATGCAGACCCACGAGTGGGCGCCGCGGGTGCTGATCGCCAACTCCAACCTGGTCGGCGACTGGGCCAACTGGGAGGAGTTCCGCCGGCTGGAGAGCCTCGGGCTCACCATGTACGGCCAGATGACCGCCGGTTCCTGGATCTACATCGGCACCCAGGGCATCCTCCAGGGCACCTACGAGACCTTCGCCGCCGTCGCCAACAAGCGGTTCGGCGGCACCCTGGAGGGCACCATCACCCTCACCGCCGGCCTCGGCGGGATGGGCGGCGCCCAGCCGCTGGCCGTCACCATGAACGGCGGCGTGGCGATCTGCATCGACTGCGACCCGTCCCGGATCGCCCGCCGGATCGAGCACCGCTACCTGGACGTCGAGGCCAAGGACCTCTCGCACGCGCTGGAGCTGGCCACCGCCGCCCGCGACAAGCGTCAGCCGCTCTCCATCGGCGTGCTGGGCAACGCCGCCGAGCTGGTCCCGCAGCTGCTCGCGATGGACGCGCCGATCGACATCGTCACCGACCAGACCAGCGCCCACGACCCGCTGGCCTACCTGCCGGTCGGCGTCGCCTTCGACGACATGGCCGACTACGCGGCCGCCAAGCCCGCCGAGTTCACCCAGCGCGCCCGCGAGTCGATGGCCGCCCACGTCGAGGCGATGGTCGGCTTCCTGGACCGCGGCGCCGAGGTCTTCGACTACGGCAACTCGATCCGCGGCGAGGCCCAACTGGCCGGCTACGACCGTGCCTTCGCGTTCCCGGGCTTCGTCCCGGCGTACATCCGACCGCTGTTCTGCGAGGGCAAGGGCCCGTTCCGCTGGGCCGCGCTGTCCGGCGACCCGCAGGACATCCACAAGACCGACAAGGCCGTCCTCGACCTCTTCCCGGAGAACGAGTCGCTGCACCGCTGGATCAAGATGGCCCAGGAGAAGGTGCACTTCCAGGGCCTGCCCGCGCGGATCTGCTGGCTCGGCTACGGCGAGCGCGACAAGGCCGGCGAGCGCTTCAACGACATGGTCGCCTCCGGTGAGCTGTCCGCGCCGATCGTGATCGGCCGCGACCACCTGGACTGCGGCTCGGTGGCCTCCCCGTACCGCGAGACCGAGGCGATGCTGGACGGCTCGGACGCGATCGCCGACTGGCCGCTGCTGAACGCCATGGTCAACGTCGCCTCCGGCGCCTCCTGGGTGTCCATCCACCACGGCGGCGGCGTCGGCATCGGCCGTTCCATCCACGCCGGCCAGGTCACCGTCGCCGACGGTACGGCGCTGGCGGGGGAGAAGATCCGCCGGGTGCTCACCAACGACCCGGGCATGGGCGTCATCCGGCACGTGGACGCCGGCTACGACCGGGCCACCGAGGTCGCCGGCGAGCGCGGCGTGCGCGTTCCCATGGGTGAACTGTGAGCGAGCGCAACGGGCGGACCGAGCAAGGGGGCGACTCGCGGAACGCGGGCGCCGAGCGCGGCGAGGCGGTCGCGTGACGGTTCCGTCGTTCGAAGAGATGTGGGCGGAGCTGCTCCCCGTGGGCCGCTCCGCCGCCTCCGGCGGCTACCGCCGCTTCGCCTGGAACTCCGCCGACGCCGAGTGCCGCGCCTGGTTCGAGCAGCAGGCCCGCGACCGCGGCCTGACCTACGAGCTGGACCGCAACGGCAACCAGTGGGCCTGGCTGGGCGATCCGCACGGCGAGGGCGCCGTCGTCACCGGTTCGCACCTGGACTCCGTCCCGGACGGCGGCGCCTTCGACGGCCCGCTCGGGGTGGTCTCCTCCTTCGCCGCACTGGACGAACTGCGCTCCCGTGGAGCCGGGTTCAGCAAGCCGCTGGCGATCGTCAACTTCGGTGACGAGGAGGGCGCCCGGTTCGGCGTGGCCTGCATCGGCTCCCGGCTGACCGCCGGGGTGCTGTCCCGCGAGGCCGCGTACGAGCTGCGCGACGCCGACGGCCTGCGGCTGCCCGACGCGATGGAGAAGGCCGGCTACGACCCGACCGCGCTCGGCGCGGACGAGGAGCGGCTGGGCCGGATCGGCGCCTTCGTCGAACTCCACGTCGAGCAGGGCCGCTACCTCGCCGAGGGGCAGCCGGTCGGCGTGGCCGGGGCGATCTGGCCGCACGGCCGCTGGCGGTTCGACTTCCACGGCGAGGCCAACCACGCCGGCACCACCCGGATCGAGGACCGCCGCGACCCGATGCTGACCTACGCCAACACCGTGCTCGCCGCCCGCAAGAAGGCGAAGCTCGCGGGGGCGCTGGCCACCTTCGGCAAGGTCGCCGTCGAGCCCAACGGCACCAACGCGATCGCCTCGCTGGTGCGCGGCTGGCTGGACTCCCGGGCCGCCGACGAGCGCACCCTGACCGAGCTGGTCGCCGAGATCGAGCGGGCCGCCGCCGAGCGCGGCGGGCGCGACGGCGTCCGGGTCGAGCTGACCCGCGAGTCCTACACCCCGGTGGTGGACTTCGACGGCCCGCTGCGCGACCGGCTCGCCAAGCTGCTCGACGCCCCGGTGCTGCCCACCGGAGCCGGGCACGACGCCGGGATCCTGGCCTCCGCGATCCCGACCGCCATGCTGTTCGTGCGCAACCCCACCGGCGTCTCGCACTCCCCGGCCGAGCACGCCGAGGTGGCCGACTGCCTGGCCGGGGTGGCCGCCCTCGCCGACGTACTGGAGGACCTGGCGTGTCAGTGACGGCTCCGATGACGTACTGGGCGGAGCACGCCTGGCTGCCGGCCCGCAACGGGCCGGTGGTCGAGTCGGACGTGCTGATCGTCGTCGGCCCGGACGGCCGGATCACCCGGGTGCAGCCGGACAGCGGGCCCTGCCCACCCGGCGCCGTCCGGCTGGCCGGGCTGGTGCTGCCCGGCCAGGCGAACGCCCACTCGCACGCCTTCCACCGGGCGCTGCGCGGGCACGTCCAGGTCGGCTCCGGGACGTTCTGGACCTGGCGGGACACCATGTACCGGTTCGCCGGCGCGCTCGACCCGGACCGCTACCTGGCCCTCGCCACCGCGGTCTACGCCGAGATGGCGCTCGCCGGGATCTCCGCCGTCGGCGAGTTCCACTACCTGCACCACGCGCCCGGCGGCGCCCGCTACACCGACCCGAACGCGATGGGCGAGGCGCTGATCGAGGCCGCGGCCCGGGCCGGCATCCGGATCACCCTGCTGGACACCTGCTATCTGTCCTCGGGCTTCGGGGCCGAACCCACCCACCCACAGCTGCGGTTCAGCGACGGCGACGCCGAGGCCTGGGCCGTCCGGGCGGACGCGCTCAAGCCGCGCGAGCACGCCCGGATCGGCGCCGCCATCCACTCGGTGCGCGCCGTCCCGGCCGAGCAGTTGGGCACCGTCGCGCACTGGACGGCGATGCGCAGGGCGCCGCTGCACGTCCACCTGTCCGAGCAGACCGCCGAGAACGACGCCTGCCTCGCCGCCCACGGCGTCACCCCGACCCGGCTGCTGGCCGACCACGGCGCGCTCGGCCCGCGCACCTCGGCCGTGCACGCCACCCACCTCACCGACGAGGACGTCAGACTCCTCGCCGACTCCTCCACCACCGTCTGCATGTGCCCCACCACCGAGCGGGACCTCGCCGACGGCATCGGCCCGGCCCGCCGGCTCGCCTCGGCGGGCAGCCCGATCTCGCTGGGCAGCGACAGCCACGCGGTCATCGACCCCTGGGAGGAGGCCCGGGCGCTGGAACTGGACGAGCGGCTGCGGACCCGCACCCGCGGGCACTGGACGGCGAACGCGCTGCTGCGGGCGGGGACCGAGGACGGGCACGCCTCGCTGGGCTGGCCCGAGGCCGGCCGGATCGAGGCCGGGGCGCTCGCCGACTTCACGGCCATCGCGCTGGACTCCGTCCGCACGGCGGGGCCGCCGCCCCGGCTCGGCGCCGAGATCGCGGTCTTCGCGGCCTCGGCGGCGGACGTGCGGCACCTGGTGGTCGGCGGGCGGCACGTCGTCCGGGACGGGGTGCACCAGCTGGTGGCCGATGTGCCGGGGGCGCTGCGCGCGGCGATCGGCGCGCTGGACTACTGAACTCCCTTGTCCAACTCCCTTCGGAAGGCGTTGTCTTGAGCACCAGGACCACCAGGACCACTGTGATCACGGGCATCGGCAGCCTGGTCACCAACGATCCCGGACAGGGCAGCGGGCCGCTCGGCCTGCTGACCGACGCGGCCGTGGTGATCGAGGGCGACACCGTCGCCTGGGTCGGCCCGGCGGACCGGGCCCCGGCGGCGGACGAGCGCTTCGACGCCGAGGGCCGGGCCCTGCTGCCCGGCTTCGTCGACTCGCACGCCCACCTGGTGTTCGCGGGGGACCGCACGGCCGAGTTCAACGCCCGGATGTCCGGGCAGGCGTACACGGCGGGCGGCATCCGGACGACGGTGGCGGCGACGCGGGCGGCGAGCGACGCCGAGCTGGAGGCGAACCTGGCCGGGTTCGTCCGGGAGGCGCTGCGCCAGGGCACCACCACGATCGAGTGCAAGTCCGGCTACGGGCTGACGGTCGAGGACGAGGCAAGGGCGCTGCGGATCGCGGCCCGGCACACCCCGGAGACGACGTACCTGGGCGCCCACATCGTGGCCCCCGAGTACGCCGAGGACCCGGCGGGCTACGTGGACCTGGTGACCGGGGAGATGCTGGACGCCTGTGCGCCGCACGCCCGTTGGGTGGACGTGTTCTGCGAGAAGGGCGCCTTCGACGGCGACCAGGCGCGGGCGATCCTGACGGCGGGCATCGAGAAGGGGCTCACGCCCCGGGTGCACGCCAACCAGCTGACGTACGGGCCGGGCGTGCAGCTCGCGGTGGAGCTGGGGGCCGCCTCGGCGGACCACTGCACGCATCTGACGGACGAGGACGTGGCGGCCCTGGCGGGGTCGGCGACGGTCGCGACGCTGCTGCCGGGGGCGGAGTTCTCCACCCGGGCCGAGTACCCGAGCGGGCGGCAGCTGCTGGACGCGGGCGCGGTGGTGGCGCTGTCCACGGACTGCAACCCGGGCTCCAGCTTCACGAGTTCGATGGCGTTCTGCGTTGCCGTGGCGGTGCGGGAGATGGGCATGACCCCGGACGAGGCGGTCTGGGCCGCGACGGCGGGCGGGGCGCACGCGCTGCGGCGCACGGACGTGGGGACGGTCGCGGTGGGCGCGCGGGCGGACCTGCTGCTGCTGGACGCGCCGTCGCACGTGCACCTGGCGTACCGGCCGGGCGTGCCGCTGACGGCGGGCGTCTGGCGGGCGGGGGTCCGGGAGGTCTGAGCCCCGGCGGGAACGGGCGGCGCCGGCCGGGGTCAGCCACCGGTCGGCGCAGGGTCCGGGTCGTCCGGTTCCAGCACGAAGACCGGGATCACCCGGTCGGCCTTCTCCTGGTACTCGGCGTACGGCGGGTACGCGGCGACCGCGCGCCGCCACCACTGGTCCTTCTCGTCACCGGTGACCTCACGGGCCGTCATGCGGCGACGCTCGGGGCCGTCCTGGAGCTCGATGTGCGGGTCGGCCCGGAGGTTGAAGTACCAGACCGGGTGGCTCGGGTCGCCGCCCTTCGAGGCCACCGCCGCGTACCGGCCCCCGTGCTCCACGCGCATCAGCGGGACCTTGCGGATCCGGCCGCTCCTCGCGCCGCGCATGGTCAGGACGACGACCGGCAGTCCGGTGTCCCGGAGCGTGGTGCCCCGGGTGCCGCCCGAGCTCTCGTACAACTCGACCTGCTCGCGCACCCACTGCGCCGGACTCGGCTCGTACTCGCCCTCGAAAGGCATCGCAGTCACCCCGCTGTCGTGTGCGGACCGGTTCCAGTGTGCCGGGAAGCCCGCGCCACCGCATCCGGCGGCCTCCCGCGGCGAGCGGGAGGCCGCCGGAACGATTCGGTCAGGGGGCGGTGGTGAGGTGGTCGAACTCGCCCGCCTTGGCGGCCCGGAGGAAGTCGGCCAGGCCGACTTCCTCCGGGCCCTGGGTGGCCGGGAGCAGTGAGGCGCCGTTGGCATCGCTGTGCGCGCTTGCCTTCGACGCCCTCGATCCCCGTTCCGCCCCGCACTGCGCCGATCCCGAGGAGGGTAGGTGATGGCGCGGTCCGAGCCGCCGGTTCCCGACTGCGCGGCCCTGCTGCGGCAGGCGCGGCGAAGCGCCGTCCATTGGGAGATGCGCGGCCTGTGGCTGATCGACGAGCGGCTCGTCCTGCTCCCCTGGTTCGCCGGAGACGGAGCCTGGGCGGGCGCGCGTTCGACGACGACCCGGCCACGGTGAGGGTGGTCTCGGCGGCCTTCGAAGCCGTCCGGGTACGGGCCGCTCCGCACGAGCACTGCTCGGCCTGACCGCCCCCGCCGGGACGATCGACGTCGACGGCTTCACCCGATCGGATGACGAGGTCCGGTCCGCCGAACCGTCCGCCTTCGGGGGTGGCGTCGTCCTCGAAGCCGTCCGTCCTCGGGCATGACCGCAGGCCGTAGCGCCGCCTGAAAGCGTGGGGCCGAGGGATTCCTCCGGCGAGGCACGGCCTGGGCCGTGGAGGGCGCCGCACCGTGGTCGCCGAAGTGGAGGGAAGGCGCGCTAGCATTCAATCTGCCTGTTGAGAAAGGCAGTTGAAGCTACATGGCCTCGGAGTTCAGCGGTTCTTCGGGGTGCCGGAAAGCCCAGGGCCCGGCAGGCAGGATCGGCAGCCATCACCAGGAGTTGCAGTGACCGTTGCTTCCCATGAGTCCGTGGCCGGCCTGATCGGGGCCGGCGAGTGATCGGCGCGACGCACGTGAAGGCGGGCCCTCCGGGGCTCGCCTCCGCGCTGGTGGCCGGCGGCGCGCTCGGCCTGGACTGGCTCCCGGCCTTCGAGGCCGTACCGCGTGAGCTGTTCGTCCCGGACCGCATCTGGCCGGGCGTCGCGGACGGCACCCGCCAGAACGGTCCGGTGGACCGCTCGCAGGATCCCGGGGCGTGGCGGCGGGCGGTCTACTCGGACATCCCGCTCACCACCCGGTGGGACGACGGCGACCACCAGGGCGACGGGCTCGGCACGACACCGACCTCGTCCAACTCCACGCCCTCGATGGTGTTCTCCATGCTGCAGGACCTTGACGTCCGCCCGGGTGACCGGGTGCTGGAGATCGGCGCCGGCACGGGGTGGAACGCGGGCCTGCTGGCCCACCGGCTGGGCGACGCGAACGTGGTGACCGTCGAGTTCGATCCGGACGCGGCCCGGACCGCCCGCGCGAACCTGGACCGGGCCGGGCTCGCACCGACCGTGGTCGAAGGCGACGGGCGGCACGGCTGGCCGAAGGGCGCCCCCTACGACCGGATCATCGCCACCTGCCCCCTCCTGGAGATCCCTTCCGCCTGGTCGGCCCAGACGGCCCCCGGCGGAGTCATCGTCGCGCCGTTCGGCACGGCGTACGGCGGCGAGCAGATCGTCCGGCTGACGGTGAGCGAGGACGGAACGTCCGCGAGCGGTAGGTTCACCCGCAGCTCGGCGTTCCTGCGGCTGCGCCAACAGCGCACCGGGCGGCCGCCGTTCGAGGACTGCCTGCGCGGCCGGGAGCGGCCCGCCGACGGCGTGCGGACCACCACCACCCTCGCCCCGCCGGACACGGGCGGGTGGTTCGAGCAGTTCGTCATCGGGACCGCCGTGCCCGGGGTGTTCTGGCGGGCGGAGCGCTACGACGACGGCGCGTACACCCTGTGGCTCCACAGCCGGGACACCCTCTCCTGGGCCTCGGCCGACTACGCGCGCGGCCGCACCGCGTACGAGGTGCACCAAGCGGGCCCCCGGAACCTCTGGGACGAGGTGGAGGCCGCCTGGCGCCGGTGGGACGACCGGGGCCGCCCCGGCCCCGCCCGCTTCGGCCTCACCGTCACCCCGGACGCCCACACCGTGTGGCTCGACTCCCCGGAGGACCCGGAGGCCGTCCGCGTCCTCGGCGGGTGAGGGCCGGCGCAGGACGTCGGCCGGCACCCGGCGCAGATCCGGTCTGGGGCAACGGTAGTGACACTCCGAGAGGTTACGGCCCGTCGATCCGTGTCGGCCCGACGGGCCGAAGGCGCGTCTAACCCATGCCCAACGACCGCCGCAGGAAGTCCAGTTCGTGCCGCAGCAGGTTCTCCACCATCGCCTCCTCCGTCAGCCGGTGCCCGGCGCCGCGCAGGGGCAGGAGCTCGTGCGGGCGGCCGGCGGCGAGGAGGGCGCTGGAGAAGCGCAGGGCGTGGACGGGGAAGACGTTGTCGTCGGCCATCCCCTGGATCAGCAGCAGCGGGCGGCTCAGCTTCGAGGCCTCCGCGATCAGGTCGCAGGAGTCGTAGTGCTCGGGGTACCGGTCGGGGTGGCCGAGGAAGCGCTCCTGCCAGTGGGTGTCGTACAGCCGGTGGTCGGTGGGGGCGGCCCCGGCGGAGGCCGCGTGGAAGACGTCGGGGCGCCTCAGTACGGCGAGGGCGGCGAGGAAGCCGCCGTACGACCAGCCCCGGATGCCGACCCGGTCGAGGTCCAGCAGTCCGGGCCGCAGCCGGGCCGTCTCGTGCAGGGCCTCGATCTGGTCCTCCAGCGCCGGACCGGCCTTGTCGCCCCAGATCGACTTGTCCCACCGCGGCCCGCGCCCCGGGGTGCCCCGCCCGTCCACCACCAGCACCGCGAAGCCCTGGTCGGCGAACCACTGCGACACCTGCTCGTGCCAGGCGCCGCTCCTGGTGACCTTCTGCATGGCCGGCCCGCCGTACGGGTCGACCAGTACGGGCAGCGGGCCGGCCCCGGGCCCGTGGCCGGCGGGCAGGAACAGGTGGGCGCGCAGGTCGCGCGGGCCGAGCCGGAGCAGTTCGGGGCGGGCGGTGACGACGGGCGGCTCGGCGTACGAGACGAGGGGGAGCGGCGCACGGCCGTCGCGCAGGACCACGGTGCCGCCGTCGGGGGAGCGGGTGGTGAGCACCAGCGTGCCGCCGCGCCGCACTCCGTCGTGCAGGCCCGGGCCGCTGCTCAACCGCCGCGTGCCGGTGCCCGGTTCGTACGTCCAGAGGTGGGTCTCGGTGGGCTCCTCGGAGGCGGTGAACAGCACCGTCTCACCGTCCGTGCCGAGGACGGCCCGCAGTTGGAGCCCCGCCGGGGTGACCGGCTGGCCGTCGACGGTCAGCCGCCGGGTGCCGCCGTCGCCGCCACTGCGGTCGGAGTCGGCGGAGTCGGCGGTGTCGACCAGCGCGCCGCCCGCCGTCCGCACCGGCAGGCCGGGGACGAGTTCGACCCAGCGGGCGTCCGTCCGCTCGGCGAGCACCCGGGTGGCGCCGTCCGCCGCGACGGCCAGCGTGCGGACGGTGCGCTGGTCGCGGCTCTGCACGGCCGCGTACGGCCCGTGGCCGTCCCACCCGGCGGCGGTCAGGTACTCGAAGGCGGCGCGGTCCCAGCGGACCTCCGTACGGCCGCCGTCGAGGCCGAGCAGCCAGAGCGAGACCTCGGCGTTGGCGGTGCCGGCCAGCGGGTAGCGGACGGCGCGCGGCGGCTGCGCCGGGTCGGCCGGGTCGGCGAGGAACCAGCGGGTGACCCTCCGGTTGTCGACCCGGGCGACCAGCAGGGCGGTGCCGTCGGGGGACCACCAGCACCCGCGGTCGCGCTCCATCTCCCCGACGGCGACGTACTCGGCCAGACCGTACGTGACGTCCTCGGCCTCGGGTTCGGCGAGCGCCCGGTCGTCCGTCCCGTCGGCCTCGACCACCCGCAGGGCGCCGCCGCTGATGTAGGCGATCCGTCGGCCGGTCGGGTCGAGCCGCACGTCCTCGGGCGAACCGCCGGAGACGACCCGGCGGACCGAGCCCGTGCGGGTGTCGGCCAGCCACACCCCGCCGTCCCGGGCGAAGGCGGCCAGCACCCCGGCGCCGTCGGTGCTGTACGAGGTGATGCCCCCGTCGGCGACCAGCTGCTCCGCGCCGCTCCCGGTGTCCAGCGCCCAGAGGCAGCCGACCGGGTCGGCACCCCCGCGGCTGCGCAGGAACAGCACGGTGGTGCCGTCGGCGGAGGGTTCCGGTCGGACCGGGGCGCCCAGGGTGAAGTGCCGGGCGCGGGCCAGCTGTCGGGGCAACGAGTCGGTCGTCATACCGGGGACCATAGGCACACCCGGCCCGGTCCCGTCGAGAGGAGGTCGAGGGGGAGTCGAGAGGAAGCCGAGGGGGAGTCGAGGGGAACCGGAGGGCGGAAACGGCCGGGGCCGCCGCGGATCCAGTGGATCCACGGCGGCCCCGGCGCGGGGGACGGGCGTGTCAGTGCACGTCGCCCATGAGCGTGACGACCCGCTTGCGGTACATCGCCAGCGCGATGCCGGCCAGGATCGCCATGGCGCCCTGCACGGCGAAGTACCCGGTGCCGCCGACCACCTTGCTGCCCAGCACCAGCTGGAAGATGGCGGCGACGCAGTCGCCCGCGGTGACGGCGAGGAACCAGACGCCGACCATCTGGCTGGCGTACTTGGTCGGCGCCAGCTTGGTGGTGACGGACAGGCCGACGGGGGAGAGCGTGAGCTCGCCGACGGTCTGGATCAGGTAGACCATGGCCAGCCACAGCGGGGTGACCTTGGTGTCGCCGGAGGCCGCGCCCATGGCCAGCATCATGACCATGAAGGAGGCGCCGATCATCAGCAGACCGAAGGCGAACTTCAGGGTGGTGCTGGGGTTCTTCGACCGGCGGGCCAGGGCGACCCAGAGCCAGGCGAAGACCGGGGCCAGCGCCATGATGTAGAGCGGGTTGAGCGACTGGAACCAGCTGGACGGGAAACCGAACCCGAACAGGGTCGAGGCGGTGTGCTCCTTGGCGAACACGTTCAGCGTCGAGCCGGACTGGTCGTAGATCATCCAGAACACGGCGGCGGCGACGAAGAACCAGATGTAGCCGCTCATCTTGGACTGTTCGCTGGGGCTGAGGTCCTTGTCGCGCTTGACCTTGGCGAAGACGAACACCGGGATGGCCAGGCCGGCGATGGACAGCGGCCAGACGACCCAGTCGACCGTGAAGTGACCGGTGGAGGCGACGACGCCGTAGAAGACGGCCGCGGCGGCGAGCCACAGACCGGCCTTGCGGAAGACGGAGCGCTTCTCCTCGGCGCCGATCGGCGAGGTGACGACGTCGCTCTTCGGGCTGAGGTGGCGGGTGCCGAGCAGGAACTGGAGGAGGCCGAGCGCCATGCCGATGCCGGCCAGGGCGAAGCCCAGGTGCCAGTCGACCTTCTGGCCGACGGTGCCGATGGCCAGCGGGGCGGCGAAGGCGCCGAGGTTCACGCCCATGTAGAAGATCGTGAACCCGCCGTCACGGCGCGGGTCGGCCGGACCGTCGTAGAGGTGGCCGACCATCGTGGAGATGTTGGCCTTGAGCAGGCCCGAGCCCACCGCGATGAAGACCAGGCCGGCGAAGAACGCGCCGGTGAACGGGACCGCCAGCAGGAAGTGGCCGAGCATGATGATCGTGCCGCCGAGGGCGACCGTCTTGCGGGCGCCGAGGAAGCGGTCGGCGATCCAGCCGCCGGGAAGGGCGAGCAGGTAGACCATCGCCGTGTAGACGCTGTACACGGCCAGTGCCGTCGCCAGCTGCATGCCGAGGCCACCGTCCGCGACGGAGGCGGACATGTACAGCACCAGCAGGGCGCGCATGCCGTAGTAGCTGAAGCGCTCCCACATCTCGCTCAGGAAGAGCGTGGCGAGGCCCCGGGGGTGCCCGAGGAAGGTCTTGCCGCTGGGGGAGGCCGACGTGATGTCGGCGGCCCGGGTGGTAGACGCCATGTGTAGTCGTTCCTTGCCTGACAGCGTCCGCCTAGGGGGGTGGTGGCGGACGTGGACTCGAACCACTCTACGTGGCGATATTTGGCGTTATCAGATGACAAACAAGGCGAATCAGTGGGGTTAATAACAAAGTTGGCAACAGATCTGCCCGATTGATCCATGGTAAACGGGCGTGTCTTCCTTCGGTTTAAAGATCAGACCGAGGATTTTTGGCCGAACGGCGGGTCAGCACTGCTGTGTTGGCTTCCGAGGGGCCCTTGTATAACGATCACACTCTGTGAACTACCTCACAGGGGGTACGGGCATACGCGGGACGACTACCATCACCACATGACCTGTGTGCTGCTCGCCGAGGACGATCCGGCGATCTCCGAACCGCTCGCCCGGGCCCTGCGACGCGAGGGCTATGAGGTGCTCGTCCGCGAGGACGGCCCCACCGCGCTCGCCGCCGGCCTCACCGAGGAGGTCGACCTCGTCGTCCTCGACCTCGGCCTGCCCGAGATGGACGGCCTGGAGGTCTGCCGCCGCCTGCGCGCCGACGGCAAGAGCTGCCCCGTCCTGGTGCTCACCGCCCGCGCCGACGAGGTGGACACCGTCGTCGGTCTGGACGCCGGCGCCGACGACTACGTCACCAAGCCCTTCCGGCTGGCCGAACTGCTCGCCCGGGTCCGGGCCCTGCTCCGGCGCGGCAACGTCGACCAGCTCACCACCGGCGCGCACGGGGTGAAGATCGACATCGAGTCCCACCGCGCCTGGCTCGGCGAGGAGGAGCTGACCCTCTCCGCCAAGGAGTTCGAGCTGCTGCGCGTCCTGGTCCGCGACGCCGGCCGGGTGGTCACCCGCGAGGAGATCATGCGGCAGGTCTGGGACACCACCTGGTGGACCTCGACCAAGACCCTGGACATGCACATCTCCTGGCTCCGCAAGAAGCTCGGCGACGACGCCGCCAACCCGCGCTACATCGCCACCGTGCGCGGCGTGGGCTTCCGGTTCGAGAAGAATTAGCCCCGTACGGACATCGTGGCCGGGCGGCGGCCGATGAAGCGGAACACCTCGGGGAGCAGCAGCGTGAAACGCCGGATGATCAACTCGCTGCTGGTCGTCGTCCTGGTGGTCGTCGTGGTGTTCTGCGTGCCGCTCGCCCTGGTCGAGCGGCGCACCATCTTCGACTCGGCCCAGGACCGGGTCGACGCCACCGCCGTCCGGGTGCTCGCCCTGGTCGACAGCCGGCTCGCCGCGGGCGAGGGGGTCAAGGAGGGGCGGGTCTTCGAGAGCCAGGTCACCGAGGGCAGCTACGTCGAGGTGCAGATCCCCGGTCAGGCCGTGCTCTCGGCCGGCGACCGCCCGGCCGGGGACCACGTGCTGCGGGCCGCCGAGCGCGGCGCCAGCGGCGAGATCGTCACCGTCGAGCAGTCCCGCGAGGACGTCGACCACGAGATCGCCAACAACCTGGTGCTGCTCGGCGTGGTCGCCCTGCTGGCCGTCCAGGCCGCCGTCGCGCTCGCCGTCTGGCAGGCCAAGCGGCTCGCCCGGCCGCTCACCGACCTCGCCGAGACCGCCGAACGGCTCGGCTCCGGGGACCCCCGCCCGCGCAACCGCCGGTACGGGGTGCCCGAACTGGACCGCATCGCCGAGGTGCTGGACACCAGCGCCGAGCGGATCGCCCGGATGCTCACCGCCGAACGCCGGCTCGCCGCCGACGCCTCCCACCAGCTGCGCACCCCGCTCACCGCGCTGTCGATGCGGCTGGAGGAGATCACCGCCCTCGCCGAGGAGCCGGAGACCGTCAAGGAGGAGGCGACCATCGCCCTCCAGCAGGTCGAACGGCTCACCGACGTCGTCCAGCGGCTGCTCACCACCCAGCGCGACCCGCGCAGCCCCACCGCCGTCGCCTTCGACCTGGACGAGGTGATCAAGCAGCAGGTGGAGGAGTGGGGCCCGACGCTGCGCGAGCGGGGCCGGGTGCTGTCCCTGGAGGGCCTGCACGGGGTCACCGCGGTCGGCACCCCGGGCACGGTGGCCCAGGTGCTGGCCACCCTGATCGAGAACTCGCTGATGCACGGCGCCGGGACGATCACCCTGCGGGTGCGGCCCTCCGGCACCTCCGTGGTGGTCGAGGTGCAGGACCAGGGCGCCGGGGTGCCGGCCGACCTCGGCAACCGGGTGTTCGAGCGCGCGGTCAGCGGCCGCAACTCCACCGGCATCGGGCTGGCCGTCGCCCGCGACCTGGCGGAGGCGGACGGCGGCCGGCTGGAGCTGCTCTCGCTGAAGCCCGCGGTGTTCGCGCTCTTCCTCGGCCGCAGCCACGAGGACCAGCCGCGCTGAGCCCCGGGGGCTGCGGGGGCTGCGGGGGCCGCGGGGGCTTTGGGCCCCGGCGGCCGCGGGGGTACGGGGACGGCCCCGGTCGGCGGGACCGGTCGGCGGGACCCGTCAGCGGGCCCGGTCGAGGCTGACGTCCCGGACCACGTCGAGGTCGGTGAAGGTGGGCGGGGCGTCGCAGAGCGCCGCCATCTCGCGGGAGATCCGTTCGGTCTCGGGCAGTCCGGAGTTGCGCATCGCCGCCTCGTAGGACGGGAACTCCACGATCTCCACCACGTGGGTGGAGTCCGCGTGGTCGGTGGCGACCATCGCGTGGGACGCGGTCCTGGTCCCCTGGGTCTGCTCGACCCAGCTGTCCAACAGCTGGTTGAGCTCGTCGAGCTTCTCGGTCCTGCAGTCGATGATCTGGACGAACGCCATGGCGAGCCTCCTGGGACCCCCCTCGGCCTCGATCGTCCGCCGGCCGTGCCCGCCCTCGGTCACCACTCTCCTCCCGCCGGGACGGGCCCGGCAAGGGGGTGGGGAGGCGTCACTCGGCGGGGGCGTACCGGATCTGCTCGGTAGCCAGCAGCAGCTCGGCCCGGGCGGCCAGCCCCTGGTCGCCGCCGGCGGCCTCGACCGCCGGGGCCACGACCGCCGGGGTCACGACCGCGGCCGGTGCGGCCGCCGCGACCGGCGTGGAGACCGCGGCGGGCTCGGGCTCGGGGAGCGCCTTGAACACCCAGGTCCGGTACGAGATGAACCGGAACACCGTGGCGATGGCCAGGCCGACCACCTTGGCGCCCATCTTCTCGACGTTCGAGTCCAGGCCGAGCACGTACTGCGAGAAGCCCAGCACGCCGGTCTCGATCAGCATGCCGAAGCCGCTGAACACCAGGAACAGCGTGATCTCCCGCTTGCGCGAGGCGGCGTCGCGGTCCCGGTACAGCCAGTAGCGGTAGCCGAGGTAGTTGGTGGCGATCGCGATCACCGTGGCGGCGATGTTGGACCGCAGCGAGGCCAGGCCCAGGCCGTTGATGCAGAACCAGAAGATGGCGAAGTTGACCACCACGCCGCTCAGGCCGACGATGCCGAACTTCACGACCTCGCCCCTGAGCCCACGCAGTTTCTGCGCGAGCGAGGGGCTCGATTCTGCGGTCGTCGCCATACCGGGTGGCCTCCATGTACCTGCGGGAAGAAAGGGGGTCCCTCGGGGACGGGGCCACTCCTTGGGCCCTGCGTGCACGCACATGATCCGACCGCGCGGACGAGGACCTAGCCGTCCAGGCTACCCGCTTCCATCGAACGGCTCAGCCGTCCGGGACCGGGGTTGACATCTACGCGCGTCCACTACTCACGGCCCCACCGCGCCTCCAAGGCCTCCCACCGGCCCGGATATCCTGGCGTGGTGACTTCCCCGGGCAATGTGAATTTTCCAGTGGTGGGCATGATCGGTGGCGGGCAGCTGGCCCGCATGGCACACCAGGCGGGCATCCCGCTCGGGGTCAGGTTCAAGCTCCTCGCCGACACCCCCCAGGACTCCGCCGCACAGGTGGTTTCCGACGTCGTCCTCGGTGACTACCGCGACCTCGACACCCTGCGCCGCTTCGCGGCCGGCTGCGACGTCGTCACCTTCGACCACGAGCACGTCCCCACCGAGCACCTGCGCGCCCTGGAGGCCGACGGCATCGCCGTCCGCCCCGGGCCGGAGGCGCTGGTCAACGCCCAGGACAAGGGCGTGATGCGGGCCAGGCTCGACTCCATCGGGGTGCCCTGCCCCCGGCACCGGATCGTCGCCGACCCGGCCGACGTCACCGCCTTCGCGAACGAGGGCACGGGCTACCCGGTCGTGCTGAAGACCGTCCGCGGCGGCTACGACGGCAAGGGCGTCTGGGTCGTCGGCGACGAGCAGGAGGCCCGGGCGCCGTTCCTGGCCGGCGTCGCCGTGCTGGCCGAGGAGAAGGTCGACTTCGTCCGCGAGCTGGCCGCCAACGTGGTCCGCTCGCCCAGCGGCCAGGCCGTCGCGTACCCGGTGGTCGAGAGCGTCCAGGAGAGCGGCGTCTGCGCCGAGGTCACCGCCCCCGCGCCGGACCTCGACCCCGCCCTCTCCGACGAGGCCCAGCAGCTCGCCCTGCGGATCGCCGGCGACCTCGGCATCGTCGGCCACCTCGCCGTCGAGCTGTTCCAGACCCGCGACGGCCGGATCCTGGTCAACGAACTCGCCATGCGGCCGCACAACTCCGGGCACTGGACCCAGGACGGCGCGGTCACCTCGCAGTTCGAGAACCACCTGCGGGCCGTCCTCGACCTCCCGCTCGGCGACCCCCGGCCGCGCGCCAAGTGGACCGTCATGGTCAACGTCCTCGGCGGCGACTACCCGGACATGTACCACGCCTTCCTGCACTGCATGGCCCGTGACCCGGGGCTGCGGATCCACATGTACGGGAAGGACGTGAAGCCCGGCCGCAAGGTCGGCCACGTCAACGTCTTCGGGGACGACCTCGACGACGTCCGCGAGCGCGCCCGCCACGCGGCCGCCTACCTGCGAGGAACGATCACCGAATGACCTCTCCTGTCGTTGGCATCGTGATGGGCTCCGACTCCGACTGGCCGGTCATGGAGGCCGCCGCCCAGGCCCTGGACGAGTTCGAGATCCCGTACGAGGTGGACGTCGTCTCCGCCCACCGGATGCCCCGCGAGATGGTCGCGTACGGCGAGAACGCCCACCGGCGCGGCCTCAAGGCGATCATCGCCGGGGCCGGCGGCGCCGCCCACCTGCCCGGCATGCTGGCCTCCGTGACCCCGCTGCCCGTCATCGGCGTGCCCGTCCCGCTGCGCTACCTGGACGGCATGGACAGCCTGTTGTCGATCGTCCAGATGCCGGCCGGGGTGCCGGTGGCCACCGTCTCGGTCGCCGGGGCGCGCAACGCGGGCCTGCTCGCGGTCCGGATGCTCGCCGCCTTCGACCCGGAACTCACCGAGAGGATGACCGAGTTCCAGGCCGAACTGAACAACCAGGCCACCGAGAAGGGCAAGAAGCTCCGGGCCAAGGTGGCCGGTTCCTCCTCCTTCGGGTTCGGCAAGTAGACCCACCGGTGGGGTGGGGTAGAACAGCCGTATGACTTCTCCGACGGACTCCCTCACCCCGCTGGACCGGGCCCGCGCCCTGCTGCGCAGCGCCCCCGTGGTCGACGGTCACAACGACCTCCCCTGGGCGATGCGCAAGCAGGCCGGGTACGACCTCGACGCGCTCGACCTCGCCGCCGACCAGAGCGGCCGCCTGCACACCGACCTCGCCCGCCTCGCGGAGGGCGGGGTCGGCGCGCAGTTCTGGTCCGTCTACGTGCCCACCTCGCTGACCGGCGACCACGCGGTGAGCGCCACCCTGGAGCAGATCGACTTCGTCCACGCCCTGGTCGAGCGCTACCCGGACCGGCTCCGCCTGGCCCGCACCGCCGCCGACATGGAGGCCGCCCGCGCCGAGGGCCGGATCGCCTCGCTGATGGGCGCCGAGGGCGGCCACTCGATCGACAGCTCGCTGGCCACCCTGCGCGCCCTGTACGAGCTCGGCGTGCGCTACCTGACCCTCACCCACAACGACAACGTGCCGTGGGCCGACTCCGCGACGGACAAGCCGGCGGCCGGCGGCCTCACCCGGTTCGGCGAGGAGGTCGTCCGGGAGATGAACCGGCTCGGCATGCTGGTCGACCTCTCGCACGTCTCCGCCGACACCATGCGCGACGCCCTGCGGGTCACCGAGGCGCCGGTCGTCTTCTCGCACTCCTCCGCGCGCGCCGTCTGCGACCACCCGCGCAACATCCCGGACGACGTGCTCGCCCAGCTGCCCGCCAACGGCGGTGTCGCGATGGCGACCTTCGTCCCCAAGTTCATCCTGCCCGCCGCCATCGAGTGGACCGAGGCCGCCGACGCCAACATGCACGCCCACGGCTTCCACCCGCTGGACACCACCCCGGCCGCGATGGAGCGCCAGCGCGCCTACGAGGCCGCCCACCCGAGCCCGGTCGCCACCCCGGCCACCGTCGCCGACCACCTCGACCACATGCGCGAGGTCGCGGGCATCGACCACATCGGCATCGGCGGCGACTTCGACGGCACCGCCTTCCTCCCGGACGGCCTCGACTCGGTGGCCGGCTACCCCAACCTGGTCGCCGAACTCCTCGACCGCCACTGGTCGGAGGCCGACCTGTCCAAGCTCACCTGGCACAACGCCGTCCGCGTCCTGCGCGACGCCGAGTCGGCCGCCGCCTCCCTGCGGGCCACCCGCCGGCCCTCCATCGCCACCATCGACCGGCTCGACGGCTGAGGGCCTAGGCCAGCCGCGGGATCTCGATGGCCGGGCACCGGTCCATGACCATCGAGAGCCCGGCGGCCCGGGTCCGTTCGTACGCGGCCTCGTCCACCACCCCGAGCTGGAACCACACCGCCTTCGCCCCGACCGCCACCGCCTGGTCGGCCACCTCCCCGGCCAGCGCGCTGTTCACGAACACGTCCACCACGTCGACCGGGAACGGGATGTCGGCGAGCGAGGCGTACCCGGGCTCGCCGAGCACCGTCTCCGCCTTCGGGTGCACCGGCACGATCCGCTTCCCGTACCGCTGGAGGACCCGCGCCACCCCGTGGGCGGCCCGGGCGGTGTTGTTCGACAGCCCGACCACCGCCCAGGTGTCGCCGCTGCCGGTGAGGATCCCGCGGACCGCCGCGTCGTCGCCGTAGTTCGTCATGCCGGTGCCAACGACGGCCGGCGGCCCGGGATTCCGGGCCCCGGGGCCGGACGGCGGCCGGAAGCCGGCGCGGCGCGGCGCCGGGGGTTCAGCCGAAGTGCGCCCGGACCTGGCCGATGAAGGCGGGCCAGCGGTCGCCCGGGGGCCGTGAGCCGAGCTTCGCCTGGTCGAGGGCCGTCCGCAGGTTGTTCTTCAGCCGGACCGGTGAGCCCATGACGGCTTCGTTGCGCAGGGCCAGGCGGGCCAGCTCCCCGGCTGTGGGGAGCCGGTCGCTCTTGGCGCTGTTGCACGTCTCGTGGGTCGGGGCGAGGTTCCACGGCCGGTCCAGGTCGGGCTGCGGACCGTTCTGCAGGACGTCGAAACGGCGCATCAGCGAGAACGGGAAGACGTGGTCGACGGCGACCCTGTCCCCGGCGGTGATGGGCTCGTCGCAGATCAGGCAGCGCCCGTGCTGGAAGCCGATCAGGGCCTCCGCGACCCCGGCGACGGATCGGCGCCGCCGCCGGTCCACCAGCATCCACCGTTCCACGTCCACGGAGAGTTCGTCGGCGAGCAGCTCCCGGCCGATGCCCAGTGCGAAGGCCGACTCCACGATGCTCCAGCGGGCCTCCAGCTCCGTCCGCAGGCCCGCCGCCTGCTCGGACTCGGCGAGTTGCCGCAGGGCGGGCGTCAGGACGACGGTCCGGTGCCTGCCCCGTCCGGTCAGCTCGTAGAAGCGGTGCGCGACCTCGGTGCCGCCGGCCAGGTTGTGGAACCGGTCCATCACCATGCCCGGCATGGACTTCCGGGCCGCCTCGACGAGCCGCTCGGTCGGCCGACCGGCGGCCAGGGTCGCTGCGGCCTCCTCGGCCGCCACGGTGAGGAAGTCGTCGGAGCCCCCGACGGCCGGTGACTGGGGGGCGTCGCCGAGCCGGGTGGCCAGCGCCATCGCGTACGGCTCGGCCAACTCGTCCAGGAGGACATCGGCGTGTCCGGCGCCGGCGCGGTCCAGCAGGGCCGCGCCCAGCGCGAACTTGTACGTGCGGCTGTTGCGGCCCATCAGGATCGCCTGTCGCCAGGCGGCCCGGGGGGTCGGGTCCTGCCGGTAGAACTCCGTCGTCATCGCACGCTCCGGGTCGGGTCGGACGAGGGCCCAACTGCTCGGTGCGGGCCGGAGTTCCCGGAACGCCCGCCCGGCGCCCGGGATTCCGGGCGCCGGGGGCCGTCGTCAGCTCGGGCGGCCGAGGGCGCGGTAGGTCCAGCCGGCGGCGCGCCAGGCGTCGGCGTCGAGGACGTTGCGGCCGTCGAGCAGGCGGCGTTCGGCGACGACGGCGCCGAGTTCGGCCGGGTCGAGGGTGCGGAACTCGGCCCACTCGGTGAGGTGGAGGACGACGTGGGCGCCCTCGGCGGCCTCCAGGGCGGAGTCGGCGTAGGCGAGGGAGGGGAACATCTTGCGGGCGTTGTCCACGGCCTTCGGGTCGTAGACGGTGACCTGGGCGCCCTGGAGCTGGATCTGGGCGGCCACGTTGAGCGCGGGGGAGTCCCGGATGTCGTCCGAGTTGGGCTTGAAGGCGGCGCCGAGGACGGCGACCCGGCGGCCCAGGAAGCCGCCGCCGCACTGTTCGCGGGCCAGCTCGACCATCCGGGAGCGGCGCCGCATGTTGATCGAGTCGACCTCGCGCAGGAAGGTCAGCGCCTGGTCGGCGCCGAGTTCGCCGGCCCGGGCCATGAACGCCCGGATGTCCTTGGGCAGGCAGCCGCCGCCGAAGCCCAGGCCGGAGTTGAGGAACTTGCGGCCGATCCGTTCGTCGTGCCCGAGCGCGGTGGAGAGCAGCGTGACGTCCGCGCCGGCCGCCTCGCAGACCTCGGCCATCGCGTTGATGAAGGAGATCTTGGTGGCCAGGAAGGAGTTGGCGGCGGCCTTCACCAGTTCGGCGGTCGCGTAGTCGGTGACCAGGAAGGGCACCCCGGCCGAGATCGGCTCCGCGTACACCTCGCGCAGCAGCCGCTCGGCCCGCTCGCTCACGGCGCCGACCACGATCCGGTCCGGCCGCAGGGTGTCCTGGACGGCGAAGCCCTCGCGGAGGAACTCGGGGTTCCAGGCGAGTTCGGCGTCCGCGCCGACCGGCGCCAGGGCCGCCAGCCGCTCGGCCAGCCGGGCCGCCGAGCCGACCGGCACGGTGGACTTGCCGACCACCAGGGCGGGGCGGGTCAGGTGCGGGGCGAGCTCCTCGATCGCGGTGTCCACGTACGACATGTCGGCGGCGAACTCGCCCTTGCGCTGCGGGGTGTTGACGCAGACGAAGTGCACGTCGCCGAACTCGGCGGCCTCCTGGGCGGAGGTGGTGAAGCGCAGCCGCCCGGTCGAGCCCTCGTGCCCGGCCACGTGCTTGAGCAGCAGCTCGGACAGGCCCGGCTCGTACATCGGCACCCGGCCGGCGGTGAGGGTGGCGATCTTCTCGGGATCGATGTCCAGACCCAGCACCTCGAAGCCGAACTCGGCCATCGCGGCGGCATGCGTGGCGCCGAGGTAGCCGGTGCCGATCACGGAGATGCGCAGGGTCACGGATTCCCCTTGGGTTGCGGGTTCGACCAGTAGAGGTGCCCCTGATGCTATCCGCCCCGGTGGCGTGGCCACCGATCGCCCGCACGCCCGGGAGGCTGGGCAGCCGCTGGTCGGAGCCCTAGGATCTCTACTGAACGGTAGTTAACCGCGATTGGACTCGGATCGGACGCCGGTCGGTTGGCGATCGGGCGTCGGCCACTGGACGACGAGGCAGGCATCATGGCGGGCAGCGCAGGGGCGGCTGACTTCGATCTCTTCCGTATCTCCGAGGAGCACGGGATGCTCCGTGAGGCGGTGCGTTCGCTGGCCGAGGCGAAGATCGCTCCGTTCGCGGCGGAGGTGGATGAGCAGGGTCGGTTCCCGCAGGAGGCGTTGGACGCGTTGACGGGCAGCGATCTGCATGCGGTGCACGTGCCGGAGGTGTACGGGGGTGCGGGGGCGGACGCGCTGGCGACGGTGATCGTGATCGAGGAGGTCGCGCGGGTGTGCGGTTCGTCGTCGTTGATTCCGGCGGTGAACAAGCTGGGGTCGTTGCCGGTGCAGTTGTCGGGGTCGGAGGAGTTGAAGGCGCGGTATCTGGGGGCGCTGGCGCGGGGTGAGGGGATGTTCTCGTACTGCCTGTCGGAGCCGGAGGCGGGTTCGGATGCGGCGGGGATGCGGACGCGGGCGGTGCGTGACGGTGATTTCTGGGTGCTGAACGGGGTGAAGCGCTGGATCACGAACGCGGGGGTGTCGGAGTTCTACACGGTGATG